>JAUYAJ010000340.1 GCA_030693565.1 Rubrivivax sp. | reverse complement strand
CGCGCGGCACGGCGTCGGCGACCTGCTCGAGCCCGGCCGGTGGCCGCGCCTCGGGGCCGTCGCGGCCCTCGGTGGCGGGTGGACGGCTCGCGCAGGCGCCCAGCAGCAAGGCCGCCAGCAATGGCCAGAGCGGGAGCGGCGCGGCGTCCAGGCGCATCGTCAAGCCTCCTGAGCCCGAGAGGGGAGAAACAGTGTAGCCATCGATAGGCTGTGGCCGCGCGCGTTGGCCGGCCTGGTCCGCAGCCGCGAGCGGGAATTCGGTTGCAGAATCGGCGCCGGGTTTGCGCTGACCCCTGCGCCAGCCCCGTGACTCCTTCGAAAGCCGACGATGCCATCAGCCCCCAGGAGCGCTCGTGCACTGCCCGCCCTGGCCGCCGCTGCGCTGCTGGCCACTGCCTGCAGCACGGCCCCGGTCGGCCCGGCGACGCGGCGCATCGCCTTCAAGTCCGAGGTCGTGTTCTCGGAAGCGGCGGTCAAGCAAGGCGTGGTGGCCAGCCGCGCCGACTGCGCTGCCGCGGCGCAGGCGCTGTGGGTGCAAAGCGCCGAGCATGGCAGCGAATGCCTGCGCTACTGGAAAGCGGGCTTCGGCGCTGGCGCCACCGGCCGCGCCATCGTCTTCTTTCATGGTGACGTCTGGACCGGCAGCGCCGCCGACGCCGGCTACCTGCGAACGACTGAAGCCGCGCTGCAGAAGTCGGTCGACGAGTGGGCGGCGAAGCTGGGCCGGCCTTACATCTTCTTCGCCCGGCCAGGCGCTTTCGGTTCGTCGGGCGACCACATGCAGCGCCGCCGGCGCGGCGAATCGGCACTGATCTCGCTGGCACTCGACCAGTTGAAGACGCAGCTGGGCGTTGACGAATGGGTGCTGGCCGGCCAGAGCGGCGGCGGCCATGTGACGGCAGCGCTGCTGGCCCAGCGCAGCGATGTGGTCTGCGCGGTGGCGGGCTCGTCGGTGTCGTCGCCGCGCATGCGCTGGGTGATGCGCGGCTGGAACCGCGACAGCACCGGTCATGCCGACAGCTACGAGCCCACCGAAGCGCTGGTGAAAGCCGGCAAGCATGCCCAGCTGCGCGTCTTCGTCGTCGGCAGCGTGGACGACCAGAACACGCCCTGGGCGCAGCAGCAGCTGTTGACGGCGCGGGCGCGGGCGGTGGGCATCCCGGCGCTGGAACTCACCGGCGAAGGCCTGGGGCCGGCCCGGCACGGCATGTCCGGTTCGACGCGGCAGGTGGCGGGCTGGTGCGCGCAGGGTCTGAGCGACGAGCAGATCCTGGATCAGGCCAAGGCCGGCTTGCGCGGCTGAAAACGCAGGCGCAAAGCGGGGCAGGAAAGCGGTGGTGCGACCGGCAGGAATCGAACCTGCGACGTGGCCTTCGGAGGGCCGCATGATATCCACTTCACCACGGTCGCACGCCAGCGCCGCATTCTACGCCGGCGTGTCGTCGGCCCCGGGCGCCAGCCCTGAGGCGATCGATATAATCGACCGGTTTTGCCCGCACTGGCGGGCCGCCAGACATTGAGGAACCCATGAGCGATTCGCACGATTCCGACACGCCCCACGAAGGCCCGATCAAGACCCCCAAGCAGTTGATCTGGGCGGTTCTGGCGTCATTCGTCGTGCCCATTGTGGCGATCATGTTGATCGCCAACTACGTCGACTCGGGCAGCAAGGCCGGTGCCGGCAGCGATGGCCAGGGCGCCGAAGCGGTGGCTCGGCGCCTGCAGCCGGTGGGCACGATCGAGATCCGCGACGCCGCCGGCCCGGCCGTGCTGCGCGCTGCCACCGAGGTCTACAAGGCCCAGTGCGCGGCCTGCCATGACAGCGGCGCCGCCGGTGCCCCCAAGCTGGCCGACGCGGCTGCCTGGGCGCCGCGCGTCAAGACCGGATTCGACGCCTTGCTGACCGCGGTGCTCAAGGGCAAGGGCGCGATGGCGGCCCAGGGAGGCGGCGAATTCTCGGACTTCGAGCTCGCCCGCACCGTGGTCTACATGGCCAACCAGGGCGGCGCCAAGTTCGACGAACCCAAGGCGCCTGCAGCGCCGGCCAGCGCGCCCAAGTGAGCGCACAGCCGCGCTGAGTCAGGCCGCCTGCGGGCGGCCTTTTTCATGGCCGCGGTTGCAAGCGGTAGCCGAAGCGCGCCGGCATCTCGGCAAAAGCCAGCGTCTGCGGCGCCCAGGCACCGGCGTCGACGGCTTGCGCGGCCAGGCCCATGTCCAGCGTGTGCACTAGGCCCAAACCAAGCTCGGTATCGAGGAACAACCGGCCGTCGTCGTCCAGCCAGCTGCTGCGCGGCACGGCGGCCAAGCCGGTGTGGGCGCTGATGCGCCAGTCGGCGCCGTCGATGCGCCAGACCCAGGGCGCGGCTTCGAGGTCGACGTAGACGCGCTGCGGGCCGTTCTGGAAGTACCAGCCGCCGTCGGCGTCAACGCCGTAGTTGCGGTGGATGAAGCCGATCAGGCGCTCGTTGTCGACCCGGCTGCCGCGCACCTGGGGAAACGGCCCGGCAGCCTGGGCCTGGGCGTCGCGCAAGAACCAGTGGCCGCGCGCATCCAGCGCCAGCCAGCCGTGGCAATGCGGTACCTGGGGCCATTTGCGCAGCGCCGCCTCGACGATGTCGTCCATGGCGCCGATCTTGCCTCAGCTGTGTTGCGCCAGCCAGTCGGCGACGGCGGCCGAGACGGTTTGCAACTGGCCCGGAAAGCGCCCGCCGGGAAAGCCCGCGTGGCCACCTTGGGGCGGCTGCCACAAGGTCACCCAGCCGCCGGCGGGGGCGCTGGCGGGCAGCGACGCCGCGGGCACGAAGGGGTCGTTGCGGGCGTTGAGCACCAGGGCCGGAATGCGGATCTGCGCCAGCTGCGGCTTGGCCGAGGCGCGCGCCCAGTAATCGTCGACGCCGGCGAAGCCATGCAGCGGCGCGGTGAAGACGTCGTCGAATTCGCGCAATGTGCTGGCGCGCTGCAGCCGCTCGCGGTCGAACAGCCCCGGGTGCTGGTCCCACTTGGCCAGCGCCTTGGGCTTCATGCTGCGCAGGAACATGCGCTGGTAGGCGAAGCGGTTGAAGCCGCGCCCTATTGCAGCGCCGGCGGCGGCAAGGTCGAGCGGCGCCGAGATCGCCGCGACGGCGCAGGCGGTGGCGGCTGCGCTGGCGCCGGCTTCTTCGGCCCAGCGCAGCAAGGCGTTGCCGCCCAGCGAGACACCGGCCACGCGCAGCGGCGCGTCGGCGCTGGCGCGCAGCCGCTGCAGCAGCCAGCCGATTTCCTCGAAGTCGCCCGAGTGGTAGGCGCGCGGCGCCCGGTTCAGCGTTCCCGAGCAACCGCGGAAATGCGGCACGGCGAAGCTCCAGCCGCGCTGCCAGGCAGCGTCGGCGAGCGCGCGCGCGTAGTGGCTGGCCGACGAGCCTTCAAGGCCGTGGAACAGCACCAGCCAGGGGGCGCCGGGCTGGCCCGCACGCAGGTCGACGTCGACGAAGTCGCCGTCCGGCGTGTCCCAGCGCTGACGCTGGTAAGGCGGCGCCGGCGGATGGCGCGCGCCCAGTGCCGCCCAGATGGTTTGCAGATTGCCGCCCGGCAGCCAGGGCGGCGCGCGAAAGTCGTGCATCAGTGCAGCGTCGACGGACCGTGGCTGGCGGCAGGCTGGGACTGGGCGTGGGCCTGGCCCGGGCTGGCATGGTGAGCCACCATGCGCCAGCCCTGCGTCGTCTTCAGGTAGACGTTGGTGGCCAGCACCCAGGCCGGCGGCGCGTCGTCAGCGCCATGGACGCGCTCGACCAGGTGGTGGACGGCGCAGCCCGGGGTGTGCAGCCGGTGCACCTGGTCGATGTGGACGGCCACACCGCCCTGGCTGAACATCGACTCGAAGCTGGCGCGGATGGCCGCGGTGCCGATGACGCGCAGGCCGCCGGGGTGCACGCAGACCACCTCGTCGTCATCGGCCCAGACGGCCATCAGGCGTTCGAGGTCGGCGCGCTGCAGGGCGCGGTAGAACTGTGCTTCGAGCTCGTCGGGCGAATCCAGCAGCGCAGCGCCGGGTGGTTTGTGGTGCGCCATCGCCCGGCCTTTCAGCGGAAGACCACGCTCTTGTGGCCGTTCATCAGCACCCGGTGCTCGACATGCCAGCGCACGGCGCGCGCCAGCACACGCGACTCGATGTCGCGGCCGACGGCGGTCAGGTCGTCGGCCGACAGCGTATGGTCGACGCGTTCGACATCCTGCTCGATGATCGGGCCTTCGTCGAGGTCGGCGGTGACGTAGTGCGCGGTGGCGCCGATCAGCTTGACGCCGCGCGCATGAGCCTGGAAGTAGGGCCGCGCGCCTTTGAAGCTGGGCAGAAAGCTGTGGTGGATGTTGATCGCGCGGCCGTGCAAGGCTTGGCACAGCTCGCTGCTGAGGATCTGCATGTAACGCGCCAGCACGACGAGGTCGACGCGCTCACGCTCGACGATCGCCAGCACGGCCTGTTCCTGCTCGCGCCGGGTCTGGGCGTCGCTGCCGGCCGGCAGCGCCAGGTGGTGGAAGGCGATGCCGTGGCTGGCCGCCACGCCGGCGAAGCTCGGGTGGTTGGAGACGATGGCGACGATGTCCACCGCAAGCTGGCCACTGTGCCAGCGATACAGCAAGTCGTTCAGGCAGTGGCCATGCTGGCTCACCATCAGCAGCAGCCTTGGCCGCGCGGCCAGGGCGTGGAAACTGGCCTCCATGCCGTACTGCCGGCGCGCGTGGGCGAACAGCGTGTCCAGTGTTGCGGTGTCGGCCAGGTGCACCGGGGCTTCGAAGTGCACGCGCATGAAGAACAGCCCGGTCGCGTCGCTGCCTTCGAGGTCGCCGAACTGCTGTGAGTCGATGATGTTGCAGCCGCCCTGGTAGAGCAGGCCGGAGACTGCATGGACGATGCCGGGGCTGTCTTTGCAGGCCAGCGTGAGGATGAACTCGTTCGGTCTTGGCATGGCGCCGGATTGTAGGCAGGCGCCTCGGGGTTCGGCCCGGGCGTCAGCCGGTTCGGGCGGCCGCGTTCAGCGCCGGCGCTGCCGTGCGATGCCGGTCAGCAGCAGGCCGCCGGCCAGTGCCAGCGCCCAGCTCGCAGGCTCGGGCACGAGCGCCAGCGTCCAGCGCGCGAACTGCGCGTCAGCCAGGTCGCCGGCCATGGTGCCGTCGATCCAGCTGCGGTAGCTGGCCAATTGCACGAACGCCGAACCGAAGCCGCCGCCACTGTCGCCCGACTGCACATAAGGTGCGCCAGCGCTGCCATAGCTCAGCAGCCATTGCACCGGCACTGCAGTTTTCGGGCCGTCGTCGTCGGGATCGATCTGGTCGATGACTTCGCGCAACTCGGCATGGGCGAAACCGCGCGGGCTGTGGTTGCTGCCGCTGGTGATCGTGACTGGCAAGGCCGATGCCAGCAAGCCCGAGGGCCATTCGTTGGCGAGCAGGTCGAGCGCCGGCGCGGCAATGGGCGCGGCCAGCCGCAGCAGTGCCAGGTCGTACAGCGGGAAGTCGCCGCTGCCCGGTTCGTAGCGGCTGGCCACGGTGGCCGAGCCCCAGCCATTGGCGTAGGTGCCGCCCAGGCCCGGCCCGCTGACGTGGCGCGCAGTCAGGACCCAGGATTCGGTGATTTGTACACCTTGCTGACATGCTGGAACGACGCCGTGGCCGTACCGCCGACGATCGCGTACGCAGGGAGCAGGGCGCTGAGCATCACGGCGCTGAAGCCGGCTCGCAGGATGGTGTTCATGCTGTCTCCCCCGGGGCCGCTGGCGCCCCCGCTGCGACCGATGCTAGCCGCGGCCGGCAAGGCCCGCGGTTCGGTTCTGGGGGGATTGCAGCGGCGCGGTCAGTGCGCGTGCACCTGCTCGCCGGCCTTGAGCCGGTAGACCGTGCCGCAGTAAGGGCACTTGCCCTCGCCGGTGGTGGCGATGTCGATGAACACTTTCGGATGCGCGTTCCACAAGGACATCTTCGGGTTCGGGCAGAAGGTCACGCCCGGGCCCAGCAGTTCGGCGGCTGCGAGTTCGACCACGGCTTGGGGTTCGGTCATCGCGGCCTCCTCAGACCTTGCTCAGCCAGCTGGCGTACTTGGGATTGCGGCCGTTGACGATGTCGAAGAAAGCGGCCTGGATCTTCTCGGTGATCGGTCCGCGGCCGCCGGCGCCAAGCTCGATGCGGTCAAGCTCGCGGATTGGCGTCACCTCGGCGGCGGTGCCGGTGAAGAAGGCCTCGTCGCAGATGTAGACCTCGTCGCGCGTGAGGCGCTTTTCAACCAGCTTCAGCCCCATGTCCTGGCAGATCGCGAAGATGGTGTCGCGGGTGATGCCGTTGAGCGCGCCGGCCGACAGGTCGGGCGTGTAGACCACGCCCTTCTTGATGACGAACAGGTTCTCGCCCGCGCCTTCGCTGACGAAGCCCGAAGCGTCGAGCAGCAGTGCCTCGTCGTAGCCGTCGTCGGTGGCTTCCATGTTGGCCAGGATCGAGTTCGTGTAGTTGCTCACCGCCTTCGCCTGCGTCATCGTGATGTTCACGTGGTGGCGCGTGTAGCTGCTGGTCTTGACGCGGATGCCGCGCTTCATGCCGTCGTCGCCCAGGTAGGCGCCCCATGGCCAGGCGGCGACCATCAGGTGGATGGTGTTGGCCTTCGGGCTGACGCCCAGGCGCTCGGAGCCGATCCAGACCAGCGGACGCAGATAGCAGCTTTCGAGCTGGTTCACGCGCACGACCTCGAGCTGCGCGTCCATCACCTGCTGCGGCGTGAACGGGATCTTCATGCGCAGGATCTTGGCGCTGTTGAAGAGCCGCTCGGTGTGCTCGTGCAGGCGGAAGATGGCGGTGCCGCCGGCGCCGTTGTAGGCGCGCACGCCTTCGAAGGCGCCGCAGCCGTAGTGCAGCGTGTGGGTCAGGACATGGATCTTGGCGTCGCGCCATTCGACCAGTTGGCCGTCCATCCAGATCTTGCCGTCGCGGTCAGACATCGACATGGGAGTACCCGCAGCTGTGGAAAAGGCGGATTTTAGGCGCGCCGGCCGCCGCCCGGCGACGCCATCGTGCGGCGGTGATTTCGCACACTTGCGCGCGCTGCGCTGCAACAACCCCCG
>JAUYAJ010000327.1 GCA_030693565.1 Rubrivivax sp. | reverse complement strand
CCGCCGAAGCGCTTGCTCAGGCCGCGCACGTCGAGCATCGGCGTCATCGGCGCATCACCTTGGCAGCCAGGTCGGCGGCCAGCCCGGTCAGGCCCTGGCGGGCGAACAGCACCACCACCAGCAGCAGCCAGCCGACCCAGAATTCCCAGTGCAAGGTGTAGGCCGACAGCACTTCCTGCAGCAGCAGCAAGGCCGCGGCGCCGGCCGCGCCGCCGCCGATGCGGGCCACGCCTCCCAGTATCACCATCACCATCAGCGTGCCCGACTGCGTCCAGTGCAGCACGCCGGGGCTGACGTAGCCGGTGAGGTTGACGCTGAGCGCGCCGGCGATGCCGCCGAGCGCGCCGGCAACGACGAAGACGATCAGCTTGTAGCGCAGCGTCGGCAGGCCCAGCGCCTCCGCGCGCACGTCGTCGTCGCGCAGCGCCTGCACCGCGCGGCCGAAGCGCGAGGGCACAAAGCGCATCAGCAGGAACAGCGCGCCCACCAGCACTGCCAGCGCCACGAAGTAGAAGACCTGCGGGTCCTTGAGGTCGAGCTCGAAGCCGGCGAATCCGAACTGCGAGCGGGTGCGGATGTTCAGGCCTTCGTCGCCGCCGTAAGCCTTCACCGAGTTGGCCAGGTAGTACAGCATCTGGGCGAAGGCCAGCGTGATCATGATGAAGTAGACGCCGCGCGTGCGCAGCGAGATGCTGCCGATCAGCAGCCCGGCAATGACGGTCACGCCCAGCGTTGCCAGCAGGTGGAGCCAGCCCGAGGGCACACCTTCGCTGATCAGGATGCCGGTGGTGTAGGCGCCCAGGCCGACGAAGGCGGCGTGGCCGAAGGACACCATGCCGCCATAGCCCAGCACCAGGTTCAAGCTGGTGGCAGCGATGGCGAAGACCAGGATGCGGCTGGCCAGGCTGAGGTAGTAGTCGGCGTCCATGGCTGCCAGCAGCCAGGGCAGGGCGAGGGCAGCGGCCAGGAGCGCGGCGGTCAGCGCCAGCGCGAGGCGGCTGACGGGCGAGCGAGCCCCTGGCAGCGGCGCCGCCATCAGCTGCGCACCGGGAACAGGCCTTGCGGCTTGAGCGCCAGCACGAGGGCCATGAACAGATAGACCGCCACCGACGCCACCGCCGGGCCGGCGGCGCTGGCCCATTGCGGCGGCAGGAATTCGCGGAAGGCGTGCTGCAGCAGGCTGCGCCCCAGGGTGTCGATGGTGCCGACCAGGATGGCGCCGATCAGGGCGCCGCGCACCGAGCCGATGCCGCCGATGACGACGACGACGAAGGCCAGGATGAGGATGTTCTCGCCCATGCCGACCTGCACCGCCAGCAGCGGCCCGAGCAGCGCGCCGGCCACCGCGCACAGCGCCGCGCCGATGCCGAACACCAGCGTGAACAGGCGCTGGATGTCGACCCCCATGGCCTGACTCATCTCGCGGTTGGCGGCGCCGGCGCGCACCAGCGCGCCCAGCCGCGTCTTTTGCACCAGCAGGTAGAGCAGCAAGGCCAGCAGCAGGCCCACGCCCAGGATCAGCAGCCGGTAGGCTGGGTAGTGCAGCCCTTCGAGCAGTTCGACCGAGCCTGTCAGCGCCTGCGGCGCCGACAGCGGCAAGTCGTTGCCGAAGATCATCTTGACGCCGTCGTTGAGGATCAGGATCAGCGCATAGGTGGCCAGCACTTGCGACAAGTGGTCGCGTGCATACAGCGTGCGCAGCAGGCCGGCTTCGAGCACCATGCCGAAGGCGGCGGTCAGCAGCACCGCGGCGCTGACGCCGACGACGAAGGAGCCCGTCAGGCCGACCAGCCAGGCGGCCAGGAACGCGCCCACCATGTACAGCGAGCCATGGGCGAGGTTGATCATGTCCATGACGCCGAACACCAGGGTCAACCCGGCGGCGAGAAGGAACAGCATCAAGCCGAACTGCAGGCCATTGAGCAACTGCTCAATGACCAGAATGCCCGTCATGCGGCAGCAGCGCCTGGCGTCAAGGCTTCATCTTGCAGTCCTGCACGTAGGCATCGCCACGGGCGCGCAGGATGGGTTCGTTGAAGGACTTGTTGATCAGCCCGCCTTTGCCGTCGGCGCCGACGGTGCGCACGTAGTAGTCCTGGATCGGATAGTGGTTGGTGTTGAACTTGAAGGCGCCGCGCACCGAGTCGAAGCGCGCCGCTTCCAGCGCCTTGCGCACGGCGGCGCGGTCTTCGACCTTGCCTTTGACGTCGCGCACGGCGGCGCTGATCAGGTGGGCGGCGTCGTAGCCCTGCGACGCGTACAGCGTCGGCACGCGCTTGTATTCCTTCTGGAATTCGGCCATGAACTTCTGGTTCGCTGCATTGGCGAAGTCGGGCGACCAGTGGGCGGTGTTGAACAGCCCGGCCATCGACGGGCCGACCGGGTTGATGACGTCCTGGTCGGCGCTGAAGCCGGGCAGCAGCAGCGTGGTGTCTTTGCCAAGACCGGCGCCCACGTACTGCTTGATGAAGTTGATGCCCATGCCGCCGGGCAGGAAGATGTACACCGCTTGCGGCTTGGCGGCGCGGATCTCGGCCAGTTCGGCGGCGTAGTCGAGCTGGCCGAGCTTGGTGTAGTTCTCGCCCACCACCTGGCCCTTGAACATGCGCTTGAAGCCGGCCAGCGAATCCTTGCCGGCCTGGTAGTTCGGCGCCACCAGGTAGACCGACTTGAGGTCGCGCTGGTTGGCGAACTGGCCGGCGGCCTCGTGATAGGCGTCGTTCGGCCACGAGACGGCGAAGAAACGCGGGTGGCAGTCCTTGCCGGCCAACGACGACGGCGCGGCGTTCGGGCTGATGTAGAAGACGTCGTTCTCCAGCGCCTCGGGCAGCGCCGCCAGCATGATGTTGGAGAACACCACGCCGGTCATGAAGTCGACCTTGTCGCGCTTGATGTTCTTTTCGAACAGCTGCTTGGCCACGTCGGGCTTGAACTGGTCGTCGCTGACGAGCACCTCGGCCGGCAGGCCGCCGAGCTTGCCGCCGCCGAGCTTGACGGCGAGCAGGAAGCCGTCGCGGATGTCGATGCCCAGCGCCGACGACGGCCCCGACAGCGTGCTGACGAAGCCGATCCGGATCTTGTCCGCGGCCAGCGCCGCACTGGCGGCGAGTGACAGGCCGGCGACGGCCAGGGCAGCGGCGCAGAGCGTGAAGCGGTTCGGCTTGGACATGGAACTGACCTTTCGAGTGGGGTTGGGGGCCGTGCGCTCAGACCCAGATCTGCAGCACGTAGTCGTAGGGCGCCTGGCCGTTGAACAAGTCAACGCGCTGGAGCCGGATGCGCAGCGCCCCGCCGGCGTCGCGCACCAGCGTGTGCCGGTAGCTGCCGCCGAAGTGGCGCACGGTGTCGCGTCGCAGCTCCATCATGTGGAAACGCGAGCGCACCTGGATGGCGTTGTCGCCGGCCGATTCAATGGCCACATGGCTGACCAGATGGTTGGTCTCCCACATCGGCGCCTGCGACCAGGCGTTGGGATGGGTGACGCGGTTCTTGCGGATCTCCATCATCAGCTTGTCTTCGGCAAAGATGGAGGGCGAGCCTTCCCATTCTGTCTGCTCGCGCTGCACCGGCATCCAGTAAACACCCTGAGGATCGAACAGATCGATCCATGCTTGCCACTGCTTGGCGTCCAGCAGTTCGGCCTGCAGGTAGAGCAGCTGTTCGACCTCGCGCTGCAGGTCGGCGCTGCCCCCCACACGCAGGCCGGCGCGCAGGCTTGGCGCGCTGCTTTCGGCCACCGGCGTGCGCGGCGAATGGTCAGGGGCAATCACCTGGGCGCCGGTGCGTTCGTCGCCGCTGCCCGCTTCGATCACCACCGCCTGCGCGAGCAGGTGTTCGAAGTCGGGCCCGGCGCTGGGGAGGCTGCGGTCTTTGTCTTGGCTCATCGGGGGCTCCGGCGTCACTCGGCCTGCATGTAGGCAGACCAGGCGCGAAACTGATTGCGCATCACGGCCTCGGAGGTGCCGTGGTTGGAATAGGTGACGCCGTTCTCGACCCGGTCGTCGCCCATGTGGCGGTGGAAGCTGACCCAGTCGCCGCCCTTGGACATCAGGCCCCACTGGCCCTTGGTCCAGTTTTCCAGGTCGTCGGCGTTGATCATCGTCGCTGGCGAGTTGACGAGGTTGTAGTACCACAGGCTGCGCCGGTAGATCGCCTCGGGCGCGCCCTTGAGCCTGAAGTGCCAGATCTCCGACATCGTCTTGTCGGGACCGATCGGCCGCAGGCAGCGCAGCTGCTGCAGCGGCGACTGCACCGACAGGTAGGGGTAGACCAGCACATGGTGGATGCTGCGCGACAGGTATTCCTCGGCCTTGGCCTCGCCATACGCCTGCTTGAGCAGGCCTTCGTGCTCCAGCGTGTCCGGGTCCTGCGGCCGCAGCCCCATGTAGGCCTTGAGGATGCCGTGGCCCTGCGGGTAGTTGATGGTCTGCACGGCGTCCCACTGCTCGAAGCTGGAGGCGAAGGTCGACAGGTAGTGGTAGTACAGCGGCGCTGAACCCTGCTCGGCCTTGAGCCGTTTCTCGACCCGGCCGGCGGCGATGCCGGTCGACTGGTGGGTCACCGACGGGTGCAGGGCGTCGAGCTGGTTCTCCATGAAGAACTTCCAGTTCGAATGCTGGACGACGCGGTGGCAGATCGGCACCACCTCGACCTCGCCCACCGGCGAGCGGTCGCACATGTCGTCGAACGCAACCTTGGCTTCGCCGAGGAACTCGCCCAGCGACGGGCCGTCAGCAGCCAGGCTGGCGAAGACGAAGCCGCGGTACTGGTCGACGCGGGCGGCGCGTTTCATCGCGCAGTCGGGGTTGTCGCGCGTCATGCGCGTGCCTTCGTAGCCCTGGGCCAGCGGGATCGCGCGCACCTGGCCGTCGAGGTGGAAGCTCCAGGCGTGGTACGAGCAGACGAAGGCGCTGCCGGTGTTGCCCTTGAGGTTGCCCACCAGCTGCACGCCGCGGTGCGGGCAGCGGTTGTAGAGCACCTGCACGCCCCCGCCGGCCTGGCGCACCAGGATCATCGGCTGGCGGCCGATGGTCACCGCCGCGTAGTCGCCCGCATTGGGCACCTGCGAGGTGTGGCCGCAGTAGACCCAGGTGCGCTCCCAGATCTTCTCCATCTCCTGGTCGAAGATCTGCTGATCGGTGTAGACGGTCTTGTGTACGCGGTCGGGTTCGACCAAGTCGTTCAGATTCATCGGCGGGCCTCGCAGCTGCTGTGTCGGTGCGGCCGCCGCAGCGCCCGCTTGACCAAAGTCTAGTCCGCTCGTCCGCCTTCTGGTATCAGCCGAACCATCGGTTCCCATAAACTTGGCTGATGACCAATCCGCTCGATCTGCGTCGCCTTCGCCACCTCCAGGCCGTGCTCGCCGAAGGCAGCCTGACCGGCGCGGCGCGCCAGCTCGGGCTGTCGCAGCCGGCGCTCAGCGCCAGCATCAAGTCGCTCGAAGCCGATCTGGGCGTGGCGTTGCTCGAGCGCCACCGCCTGGGCGTCAAGGCCACCGCCTATGCCGACTTGCTGGTGGCCAGCGCGCGCCAGGTCGACGCCGAACTGGCCCAGGCCTGGACGGCGCTGGCGCGGCTCAAGGGCAGCGAGACGATCAGCCTGCGCATCGGCTGCGGGCCGTCGGAGGCGACGCGGCTGCTGCCGGCGGCGCTGCAGCGGCTGCACCAGTCCGATCCGCAACTGCGGGTGTCGGTCGACTACGGGCTCAATGAGGCGCTGATGCCGATGGTGCGCCGCGGTGAGGTCGACTTTGCGCTGTCGTCGATTCCGCGCAGCGCCGCCCACCCGGAGCTGGCGCACCACGCGCTCTACAGCGACAGCGCCGTCATCGTGGCGCGCAACGGCCACCCGCTGGCGGCCCGGCGCACAGTGACGGCCAAGGACCTGGCCGCCTACCCCTGGGTGCTGGCGCGGCGCTGGGAGCTTGAGCGCAAGGCGCTCGATGAGCTCTTCGCCCAGGCCGGTCTGAAACCGGTCGAGGCCCAGGTCGAGACCAGCTCGGCGGTGCTGATGAAGGCGCTGGTGTTGCACGGCGACTACCTGAGCTTCGTGCCGCAGGAGATGGTGTTCTGGGAAGAGCGCGCCAACCTGCTGCACCCGCTCAAAGGTGTGCGCTCGTCGTGGGAGCGCCTGGTCGGCATCACGACGCTGCGCGAGCAGCCGCTGGCGGCGCCGGCGCAGCGGCTGTTTGATTGCCTGCACCAGGTGGCGCGCGGGTGGAAGGCGACCCAGCCGAACCCTTAGCCGATCCGGCCCAGCGGTTGTGTGGGTCAGGGTGCCCGACTGCAGTTGCCTTCATGCCCCTGAGGGTTGGACGGCGCAGCGTTGGCGATCCTTACATAGCGCGGCCGCGCGTCAGACACGCGTCAGCCGGGCACAGCCGCCCAGGCCAGGCTGCCGTCGTCCAGCAGCGCGGCCACGCCCGCCTGGCCGTCGCGCGTCCAGCGGCGCAGCGCGGCCACCGGTGCGGGCAAGGTCAACGCCTGCGCAGCGCTGGCGCCGGCGACGACGTCGGCCGACCACACCTGAAGCTGGCGCCGGTCCTGGCTTGGCAACACCAGCAAGGCGCCGATCCAGGCCGAGATGTCGAGCTCGCGCCGGCCCAGCACATGGTTGCTGACGCCGCGGCCCAGGGTCTCGCCCAGCAGTCGCGTGCCGTCGTCGCGGTAGCGTGTCAGCACGCCGCCGATGTGCGGTGTGTGCACGGCCAGCAAGCGGCTGCCGTCGGTCGTCGCCGACAGCCAGCGGTGGCGGGTGCCGATGGGTTCGCCCAGCGCCGCCAGCGTCAGCCGCTCGCCAGTCGCGGTGATGACGGCGAGCTGGCCGCCAAGCGGGCCGGCGCGCATCGTCAGCAGGGCGCGGCCGCCGCGCCAGGCGATGGGGCGTGGGGCGATGTCTTCGAGCACATGGGGGGCGGGCAGGTCGAGCCGCGCCAGCAGGCTCAGGCTGTGGCGCTCCAGGTAGAGCACCGACGTGGCCTCGACCCCGTCGCCCAGCACAGCGTGGCGGTAGCGTTCGCTGTCAGGGCTGGCGAGCACGGCGACATGGCCGTTGTCGTCGGACTGCCGGCCCTGCGGGTCGAACTGCAACGGCCGGGCGTCGGGCAGCACGGCGTCGCGGCTGCGCGCGGTCTCGACCCAGCGGCCGCCGCTGCCCGGCTCCAGTCGCACGACATGCTGGCGGGCATGGCCGGCGACGGCGATCACCCCCAGTGCCAGCACCAGCAGGCCGGCGTGCGGCGCCAGTTCCAGGCCGCTGCTGAGCTGCTGCCGGCCGCCTTCGAGCAGCCACAGGCCGCCATCGATGCTGCGGCCGACGATGCGGCCATGGCCGCTGGCCAGCGGCGTCTGCGGGTCCAGGCCGCTGCCCAGCTGGCGCCAGGGGCTGCCGAACTGCCACAGCTCGCCGCTGCTGGACAGGGCCAGCAGCGCGCCATCGGCGCTGACGTGGATCTGGGCCATCGGCCGCGGCGCCGCCAGCGGCAGGGCC
>JAUYAJ010000322.1 GCA_030693565.1 Rubrivivax sp. | reverse complement strand
GCCTGCAGGGCGGCGCGCGCCGCGGCGTAGTCACCGGCGACGAAGAAGAAGGCGACCGCGTCGACGCCGTCGCCGTCGGGCACGCACACGGCCGCGGCCTCGACGACACCGGCGACCTGCGCGCTGAGCTTTTCCTCGAGTTCGACCAGGTTGACCCAGCGGCCGTGGATCTTCACCAGCGAGTCCTCGCGCCCGGCAAAGCGCCAGCCGCCGGCCGGGTTGCGCGCGAACAGGTCGGCCGGACAGAAGGCGCCGTCGCGGAAGGTCTCGGCCTGAGCCTGCGGCCGGTCCAGGTAGCCCAGCGCCAGCGTCGATGCGCGGATCATCAGCCGCGTCGGCGTGCCCGCCGGCACCTCGGCCAGCGGCTCGATGGTGATGCCGGGCGAGGGCACAAAACCTTGTTCGCCGTCGCGCTCCAGCATCACCAGCACCAGCGTTTCAGAGGCACCGTAGCCGTTCACGATCTGCAGCCCGGTCTGGCGCCGCCAGGCGTCGCGCAGGCTCGCCGGCAAAGCCTCGCCGGCCGACACGCACTGGCGCACGCCGGCGGCGGCGATGCCTGGCGCCGCACCTTCGTGCAGCAGGTTGCGGTACAGCGAGGGCACGCTGAGCAAGACCGTCGGCCGCGTGGCCGCCACGGTGGCGGCGACGCTGGCGGCGGTCGGCCATTGCGGATCCAGGATCACCGTGGCGCCCAGCTTCAGGCCGGCGAACAAGCTGTTCGTCTGCGGGTACGAGAAAAACAGCTTCGAGCTTGCGAACAGGCGGTCGTCGGCGCGCAGCCCGAGGCCGTCGCGCGACACCTGCTCGATCCGCTGCGCGAAGCGCTGGGCGTGGACGACGGCCTTGGGCTTGCCCGAGGTGCCCGATGAGTGGCACCAGAACGCCGGTGCCTCGGGCGCCATCGGCCGCGCAGCCACCGGGCTGGCCTGCGCGAGCTGCTGCTGCCAGTCGGCCAGCGCCAGCACATGCTCGCGCCAGGGCGCCGGGGTGTCGTCGGCGCTCTCGGCCAGCACGATGGCAAATCCCGCTTCGTCCAGGATGTACTGCCACTCGGGCGCCGGGATGCGCGGGTTGACCGCGACCGCGACCGCGCCGGCCCAGATCGAGCCCAGGAAGGCGACCACCCAGTCGCAGCCGTCGGCCAGCTTGATCGCGACCCGGTCGCCAGGGGCGATGCCGCGCGCCTGCCAGAGCGCGGCGCAGCGCGCCACCGCGTCGCGCAGTTCGCCGCGCTTCATCGTGCGGCCGCCGCAGCACAGCGCCGGGCGCTGCGCGTCGTGTTCTTCGAGCAACAGCGCGGCGGCGTTCAGCGTCTCGCCCGCCGGCGTGGCGAGCGCCTGCGCGCTGCCCAGCAGGTCGTGGCTGAACAGCCCTGGCTTGCCGTCGCGCCAGCGCGCGTACTCGGTGCCCAGCATCTCGGCGTGTTCACGCTCCTCGGCGGCGAGTTCGCGGTACAGCTGTTGTTCGGCGCCGCCGGCGCCGTCGGCGCGCTCGCTGAAGTACGCCGCCGCCCGGTGTTCGAGCCCGATCGCGATGCGGAACAGGTTGGCCGGGTCCTGCGGCCGGCTCTCGACGTCGGCGAAGATCGCCGCCAGCCCGATGCGGAACGCCGGCGACGGCTCGGGCACGTCGACGTGGTAGCGCCGGCACAGCGTCTCCATGTGCTCGCCTTCCATCAGCGCGAAGCGGCCGAACAGCTCGCGCAGCAGCGGGTCGGTGCTTTCGGCGGCGGCGCGCTGGTAGAAGGCGCGCCCGCCGAGTTCGATCTCGAACGCCATCCGTATGCCTTCGAGCGCCGCGGCGTCGGCGCTGCGCCGCGTCTCCAGCAGCGCGAGCCGGCCGCCGCAGTGCGGGCAGCGGCCGTAAGGGAAGGCGAAACCCTCGCTGAGCTTGGCGCAGCCGGTGCAAGTCCACTGCATGCTGGCGTTGGCGCAGCAGATGTAGACCCCGTCGTCTTCGTCGGCCAGCGGCCGGTGGCATTTCGGACACAGCATCGCGGCTTCCTCAGTGGGCGGGCGCTTCGGCGCGCAGGTCGGGCGGCACAAAGGCCGCAAGGTCCGCGGCCGTCAGCGGCCAGCGGCGGGGTTGCTGCTGCAGGTAGCAGGCGATGGCGCGCGCGCCGCGCCGGCCGGCGCTCATCGCCAGGATCACGGTGGCGCCGCCGGTCACGATGTCGCCGCCGGCAAACACGCCAGGCAGGTTGGTGGCCTGGCTGGCCTCGTCGGCGACGATGTAGCCGCGCCGGTCCAGCGCCAGGCCGGGCGTGGCCTGGCCGACGATCGGGTTGGCGCGCGTGCCCAGCGCGTAGATCACGCTGTCGCAGTCCCATTCGACGAACGCGTCCAGCGGCACCGGGGCGCGCCGGCCGCGCGCATCGACGTCGCCGAGCGCCATCTTCAGGACCCGGATCGCGCGCACGTCGCCGTCGTCGTCGACCAGGATCGCCACCGGTGCGTGCAGGAAGCTGAACTCGACACCTTCCTCCCTGGCATGGCGCAACTCCTCGATGCGTGCCGGCGCCTCGGCCTCGGAGCGCCGGTAGACGCAGCGCACGCGGCCGGCGCCGAGCCGGCGCGCCACGCGCAGGCAGTCCATCGCGGTGTTGCCCGCGCCGATCACGACCACGCTGTCGCCCAGGCCGATCGGGGTGTCGCGGTACGGAAACTGGTCGCCGCCCATCAGGTTCACGCGGGTCAGGAACTCGTTGGCCGACACCACCTGGCCGGCCGACTCGCCGGGGATGCCCAGGAAGCTCGGCGCGCCGGCGCCGGCAGCGACGAAGACGGCGTCGAAGCCCATCGCCGTGGTGAGCTGGGCGAGGCCGAAAGTCTTGCCGATGACCTTGTTGGTCTCGAAGCGCACGCCGGCGTCGCGCAGCCGGGACACCTCGCGATCGATGATGTCGCGCGGCAGCCGGAACGCCGGGATGCCGTAGCGCAGCACGCCGCCGACCACGTGCAGCGCTTCGTAGACCGTGACCTCGGCACCGTACTTCAGCAGGTCGGCCGCGG
>JAUYAJ010000309.1 GCA_030693565.1 Rubrivivax sp. | reverse complement strand
AGGCCGGCTCGCAGGATCGGCACGACGGTGACCTTGCGGCCGGCGATCTGGTCGATCTCGGTCGGGCCGCTCCAGCACTCGATGGTGGTCTTTTGCAGCGGGAAATCGGCGGTGGCCTCGTAAGCCAGCAGGCGCGCGATCTCGCCCGTCAGCTCACGAAACTTCTTCGTCGAGATCTCGTTCTCGCGCAGCAGCCCGACCTTGTGGCGGACCAGCGGATGGTTGATGGCGATGACAGGCATGGCCGCAGTGTAGCGAGCGGCGCGCCGTTCAACCGGCCAGCAGGCGTGGCAGCAGCTCAGCGGCAGTGCCGCGCAGCACGAGGTCGGCTTCAGCGTCGATTTCGCTGAGCGCCGGGTTGAGGATGACGACTTGCGCGCCGGCCCGCCGCGCCTGGGAAGCCAGCCCGGCCGCCGGCCAGACCGCACCCGAGGTGCCGACGACCAGCATCAGCTCGCATGCCGCCGCGGCATGCTCGGCGGCGAGCAAGCTGGCTGGTGGCAGTTGTTCACCAAACCAGACCACGCCCGGACGCACCCGGTTGCCGCAGTCGGCGCAGCGAGGCGGCCGTCCCGGTGCCGCCGCCGCCGCGTCGCAGCCAGGCTGGCGCGTGCAGGGTTCGAGCCAGTGGTCGCGCTGAATGTCGCCATGCAGCTGGATGGCGCCGGTGTTGCCGGCGCGCTGGTGCAGGTCGTCGACGTTCTGCGTCACCAGCGTCAGCACACCGGGTCGGCGGCGCGCGAACTCGCCCAGCGCGCGGTGGCCGGCGTTGGGCTGGGCCAGGCGCACGCCGGCGCGGCGTTCGGCATACCAGTCCCAGACCCGCGCCGGGTCGGCCCGAAAGCCTGCTTCGCTGGCCAGTTCGGCCGGATCGAAGCGCGACCACAGACCGCTCATGGCGTCGCGGAAGGTCGGAATGCCGCTCTCGGCCGACATGCCGGCGCCGGTCAGCACGCACAGGCGGGCGCTGGCGGCAATCGCCGCCGTCACCCTTTGAGTGTCACCCATGCTCGCGCTGGCGCAGCGCTTCGTAAAGGCAGATGCCCGAGGCCACCGACACGTTCAGGCTCTCGATCGCGCCGCGCATCGGGATCTGCACCAGTTCGTCGCAGGTCTTGCGCGTGAGCTGGCGCAGGCCGGTGCCTTCGGCGCCCAGCACCATGGCCAGCGGGCCGGACAAGCCGGCCTGGTAAAGCGTCAGCGGGGCGTCGTCGCTGAGGCCGACGACGCGGATGTCGCGCTCCTTGAGTTCGTTCAAGGTGCGCGCCAGGTTGGTCACCATCAGGTAGGGCACGGTCTCGGCGGCGCCGCTGGCGACCTTGGCGACGGTGGCATTCAGGCCCACCGCGTGGTCCTTGGGCGCGATCACCGCATGCGCGCCAACGCCGTCGGCCACGCGCAGGCAGGCGCCCAGGTTGTGCGGGTCGGTGACGCCGTCGAGCACCAGCAGCAGCGGCGGGCCGGACACGGCGTCCAGCAAGTCGTCGAGCGAATGGATCTGCGGCAGCGGCGCCACCCGGGCCACCACGCCTTGGTGGCGCGACGACCCGGCCAGCGCGGTGAGGCGGGCATCGTCGCTGTCGACCATTTTGGCGCCGGCTTCGACGGCGCGCTCGGCGAACTGGCGCATGCGGCCGTCGCGCCGGCTGGTGTCGAGGTGGATCTCGGTGATGGATTGCGGCGCTGTCTTCAGCCGCACGGTGACGGCATGAAAGCCGAACAGGATCTTGGTGCTCATCGGCGAATGGTAGCCGGCGCCGGTCGGGCGCTGAATCCCCGTGCCGCGCAGCCGGCTCAGGGATAAGTGGTCAGCAAGGTGTCGATCCACGCGCCCATCACCTTGCCGATCTTGCGGTAGCCGTTGCGACTGGGGTGGATCTCGTTGATCCAGTCGCCCGAGTTGCCGGTGGACTGCGGGCTGGCCGGCGTCAGGTTCACCAGCCGCGCCGAATCGAAGGTGTGGAAGTGCGGCAAGGCGTGGATCTGGCCCGAGGCCGAGTCCAAGCCCAGCAGCAGCAGCCGCAGGCGCTCGAACAGTTCCTCGGCCACGGCCTGGCTGTCGGCCGCCGGGATGCCGTAATCGCGAAAGGCGGGAAACAGCCAACCTTCGCTGGCGCCGACGGTGCCCGAGGGCCGCACGACGGGCACGGAATAGGTGTGAACGACGATCGGGCGGCCGGCGCTCGGCCCTTGGTCGCGGCGCTCGACGAGTTGGCCGAAGTTCAGGCGCAAGTAATTGGCGAGTTCGGTCCAGCCAGCCTCGCTGATGTAGCGCAGCGGACCGCTGACACCGGCGTTGACGGTGGCGGCTTCGGCCTGCGTCAGCAGCAGCCGCGCCGCCAGCGGTGCCGGGCTGCCATCGGCGTTGACGGCGCGCTGACCGGCGGCGTCGATCAAGTCGTTGCCGCCGGCCGAGACCAGGATCGCCTCCCACCAGCGGGCGAAGTTCGGCTCCCGCAGCACGCGGTCGAAGTCGACGTCGTTGATGCCGTCGACCACATGCTGCAAGGTGTCGCCCGGGTAGGCGCAGCTGACGATGGCGGTGCTGGGACCGAACTGCTGCTCGATCAGCAGGTTCGACGCCTTGGCCAGTTTCAAGGTCCCGAGCGTGAACCAGGAGTCGCCTTCGGCGAGCAAGCGGCGGCCGTAGTCGCTGAGCGGCGGCAGCGAGCCGTCGGACAAGGCGCTGACCGGGTAGACATCGGCGTTCATGGCAATCCTTGGTGAGGCGGCAGGTCCGGCCAGTCCGGTCTTGCCTTCGCCTCAGTCTGCCAGACCGCGGCGCGCCCGGCCAAGGCGCGGTTCATCAAGGCGATGGACTGCGGCCCACACGCCTACGCGGCCAGCGCGCGCCAACCCAGCACGGCGCCAATCAACACCGGCTGGTGCAGCATGTAGAACAGCAGCGGCCAGCGGCCCAGCGCCGCCAGCGGCCGCAGCATGGGTGCCAGCGCACCGGCCAGCACAACCGGCCGGCTGGACTGCAGCCAGCGACCGGCGGCCAGCCCCCACAGCATCACGCCCAGCCAGGGCAGCACGGGGACGAAGTCCTCAGTCACCGGCTTGCGCGTCACCAGGCCGACCCAGTTCGTCCACCGGCTGTCGAAGAACGGGTGTTGCAGCAACCAGGGCAGCGCGATGGCAACCGCGCCCAGCGCCCACAAGCCGCCACGCAGCGGCGCCGCCAGCCGGCAGCACAGCAGCATGACGGCGATGCCGTGCAGCACGCCGAAGCTGATCCAGCTGCGCGGGAACATCAGCGCCGAGCCGGCGCTGACCAGCAGCGCGCAGCCCGCCACCTGGGCCCAGCGGCGCCAGAAGCGCGCCGCCGGCTGGCCGGCTTGCAACGCCGCCGCCTGGCCCAGGCCGGCGCTGAACAGGAACAGGCTGACGATGGCGGTGCGCTGGCCGGTCCAGACCGGGTCGGTGTAGAAGTTCTGCGTCGGGCTCAGCAGGCCGAAGTGGTTGAGGTCGAAGCTGAGGTGGAACAGCGCCATCCACACCATCGCCAGCCCGCGCAGCGCATCGAGCCGGTCCCAGCGCGCCGTCGCCATCGGTGTGCCGGCGCTCAACGCTCGCTGAAACGTGCGCCCTGCTCGGCCATGTCCACCACCAGCGCCGCCGGTTCGAAGCGCGGCCCGTGGCGGGCCGCGAGTTCGCGCGCTCGCGCCACGAAGGCCTTGGCGCCCATCGCGTCGATGAATTGCAGCGCGCCGCCGTGGAAAGGCGCGAAGCCCCAGCCGAAGATGGAGCCGATGTTGGTGTCGGCCACCGAACGCACGACCTTCTCTTCATAGCAGCGCGCGGCTTCGTTGGCTTGCGCGTACAGCATGCGGTCCACCAACTCTTGCTGCGAAGGCTGATCGGCCACCGGTGGGTAGACCTCCAGCAGGCCCGGCCACAGGGACTTCTCTTTGCCGTTGTAGTCGTAGAAGCCCTTGCCGGCCTTCTTGCCGATGCGCTCGTGCTCGCCACCGATCTTCTGCACCACGGCAAAGCCGGGATGCACGGCGGGCAGCGGGCCGCCTTCGGCGATCAGGTCCTTCTTGGTGGTCTCGGCGATGTAGAGCGACAGGCTCAGCGAGACTTCATCTTGCAGGGCCAGTGGGGGCATGGGCATGCCCGCCTTCATGCCGGCCACTTCGATGGAGCGCGGGTGGATGCCTTCGGCCAGCATGGCCATGCCTTCCATGATGTAGGTCGTGAACACACGCGAGGTGTAGAAGCCGCGCTTGTCGTTGACCACGATGGGGGTCTTGCCGATCTGCAGCACGTAGTCGAAACCGCGTGCCAGCGTTTCGTCGCTCGTTTCCTTGCCAACGATGATTTCGAC
>JAUYAJ010000306.1 GCA_030693565.1 Rubrivivax sp. | reverse complement strand
GCCGGCCGACGCGGCGCTGACGGCCTACGCGTCGCCGCGCCGGCTCGCGGTGCAGGTCGCTGGCGTGGCTGCGCGCGCCGCCGACAAGCCGGTTTCGCACAAGCTGATGCCGGTGTCGGTGGCGCTCGACGCTGCCGGCGCGCCGACACCGGCGCTGCTGAAGAAGCTGGCCGCGCTGGGCGCCGACGCCAGCGTGCTGCCGGCGCTGGAGCGCCGCATCGACGGCAAGGCCGAGGCGCTGTTCCTGGCCGCCGTGGCCGCCGGCGCGACGCTGGCCGACGGCTTGCAGAAGGCCTTGAGCGAGGCCATCGCCCAGCTGCCGATTCCCAAGCTGATGCAATACCAGCTCGCCGACGGCTGGACCAGTGTGCAGTTCGTGCGCCCGGCCCATGGCTTGGTGGCGCTGCATGGCGACGCCGTGGTGCCGGTGTCGGCGCTCGGCCTGCAGTCGGGCCGCAGCACACGCGGCCACCGCTTCGAGGCCGCGCTGCCCGAGCTGACGCTGCGCGACGCCGACAGCTACGCCGCGCAACTGCGGAATGAAGGCGCGGTGATCGCCAGCTTCGCCGAACGCCGCGCCGAGATCGAACGCCAGCTCGGCGCCGCCGCCGCCCGCGAAGGCCTGAGCGCGATCGACGACCCGGCCTTGCTCGACGAAGTGACGGCGCTGGTCGAGCGGCCCAACGTGTTGCAGTGCCGCTTCGAGCCCGAGTTCCTGGCGGTGCCGCAGGAATGCCTGATCCTGACGATGAAGGCGAACCAGAAGTACTTTCCGCTGCTCGACGCCGCGGGCCGCCTGACCGAGCGTTTCCTGATCGTCAGCAACATCAGCCCGGCCGACCCGGAGCGCGTGATCCAGGGCAACGAGCGCGTCGTGCGCCCGCGCCTGGCCGACGCCAAGTTCTTCTTCGACCAGGACCGCAAGCGCACGCTGGCGTCGCGGGTGCCGGGGCTGGACAAGGTCGTCTACCACGGCAAGCTGGGCAGCCAGGGCGAGCGCGCCGAGCGCGTTGGCACGATCGCCAGCGCCATCGGCCAGCAGCTGGGCGGCGCTGCGTTGGCGGCGCTGGCCGCACGCGCCGCGCAACTGGCCAAGGCCGATCTGCTGACCGACATGGTCGGTGAATTCCCCGAACTGCAAGGCACGATGGGCGGCTATTACGCCCGCCACGACGGCGAGCCCGAGGCGGTGGCGCTGGCGATCGAGGACCATTACCGGCCACGTTTCGCCGGCGACGCCTTGCCGCGCGGGGCCGCCGGCACCGCGGTGGCGCTGGCCGACAAGCTCGAAACGCTGGCCGGACTGTTCGGCATCGGCGCGCTGCCCACCGGCGACAAAGACCCGTTCGCGCTGCGCCGCCATGCGCTGGGCGTGATCCGCATGTTGATCGAAGGCGGGCTGGCGCTGGATGTGCACGCGCTGGTCGCCGACGCCTTCCGCGCCTTCCCCGCCGGCCATGGTGCGGCGCAAGCCGAGGTGGGCTACTTCCTGCGCGAGCGCCTGGTCGGCTACCTGCGCGAGCAAGGCCATGGCGCGCTCGAGATCGAGGCCGTCATCGAAGCCCGGCCGGCGCATTGGTCGCAGATCCCGGCGCGGCTGGCGGCGCTGCGCAGCTTTGCCGCGCTGCCCGAAGCGGCGCCGCTGGCGGCCGCCAACAAGCGCGTCGGCAACATCTTGAAGAAGTCCGACGCCGGCGTCGCTGCCGCGGTCGACCCGGCGCTGCTGGTCGAGCCGGCCGAAGCGGCGCTGTTCGCCGCCGTCGGCATCGCCGCGCAAGCCGCCGACGCCGCGTTCGAAGCCGGCGACTACACGGCGTCGCTGCAAGCGCTGGCGGTGCTGAAGGCACCGGTCGACGGCTTTTTCGACAGCGTGATGGTCAACGCCGACGATGCCGCGCTGCGCGCCAACCGGCTCGCCTTGCTGGCCCGGCTGCACGCGGCGATGAACCGCGTCGCCGACTTGTCGCGGCTGGCGGGCTGAAGCGCAGGCGCCGCGGAACATGGCCATGCACCTGACCAAGCTGATCATCCTGGGCCGCGACGGCATCCTCAACGAGTACCGCGATGACCATGTCAAGGCGCCCGAGGAATGGCAGTCCGTGCCCGGCGCAATGGAAGCCGTGGCCCGACTCAACCATGCCGGCTGGCACGCCGTCGTGGCCACCAACCAGGCCGGCATCGGCCGCGGCATGATCGACATGGCGGCGATCAACGCCGTGCACGCACACATGATCCAGGAATTGATGAATCAAGGCGCTCGCATCGACGCCGTCTTCTTCTGCCCGCACACCCCCGAAGAGCGCTGCGACTGCCGCAAGCCGCTGCCGGGCATGTTGCTCGAGATCGGCCGGCGCTACGGCGCCGACCTCGGCCAGGTGCCGATGGTGGGCGACACCTTGCGCGACCTGCAGGCGGCGCAGGCCGCCGGCTGCGAGCCGCACCTGGTGCTCAGCGGGCGCGCCGCCGCGCTGGGCGACGAGCAGTTGCAGCAGCTGATGGCCCAGGTGCCGGCGACGCGCGTGCATGCCGACCTCGCCGCCTTTGCCGACTTCGTGCTGCGCCGCGACCATGCGGCTGATTCCGTCATCGGGGGGCTGAACTGATGCGCGCGATCTGGGCTTTGCGCTCGCTGGTGTTCATGCTCTGGCTGGTGCTCACGGTGATGCCCTGGGCGCTCTACGTGCTGGCGGTGGCGCCGTTCTCCAGCAGCAACCGCGTCTACTGGTTGTGCGCCGGCTGGCTCAAGGTGGCGATCTGGGGCGCGCGCGTCATCTGCGGCGTGCGCTACCGGGTGCTGGGCATGTCGCATCTGCCGGCGGCCACCGACACCAAGGCCGCCGTGCTGCTGGCGTCCAAGCACCAGTCGACCTGGGAGACCTTTGCCTACCCGGCGCTGATGTCGCACCCGCTGGCCTATGTGTTCAAGCGCGAACTGCTCTACGTGCCTTTCTTCGGCTGGGCGATGGGGCGCATGGACATGATCCACATCGACCGCAGCAAGCGCGCCGAAGCCTGGAACAAGGTGGCGCAGCAAGGCAAACGCATCATGGGCCTGGGCGGCTGGGTCATCATGTTCCCCGAAGGCACACGCGCGCCGCGCGGTGGCCAGGGCGTCTACAAGTCGGGCGCTTCGCGGCTGGCCATTGCCACCGGCACGCCGATCGTGCCGATTGCCGTGTCGTCGGCCAAGTGCTGGCCGCGCAAGAGCTTTCTGCTGCGGCCCGGCTTGGTCGAAGTGTCGATCGGCCAGCCCATCGCACCGGCCGGCCGCGAGCCCGAGGAATTGATGCGTGAGGTCGAGACCTGGATCGAGGCCGAGATGCGCCGGCTCGACCCCGAGGCTTACCCCGGCTGAGCTTCGTACAATCGCCGGCCATGTCCCGCGCAGGTTCCGCCGGTCCCGATCCCGTTCAGTTGTCGCTGTTCGATGCAGGCCCGCCGGCCGTCGCTGCCGCGCCGCCGGCTCCCGCTGCGAGCCTTGCCGCCACCCCGCCAGCGCCGCCGCCTCATCCCATGTTCGCCAACCCGCACGCGCAGCGCCAGATCGCCCTGGGCGAGCACCGCGTCGCCTACGAGTTGCGCCGGGCGCGGCGCAAGAGCATCGGTTTTGTCGTCGGTGACGAGGGCTTGACGGTGAGCGCGCCGCGCTGGGTCGGTCTGGCCGAGGTCGAAGCCGCGCTGCGCGAGAAGTCGGCCTGGATTCTGCGCAAGCTGCACGAGCAGCGCGAGCGCTCACGCCGGCTGGCGGCGGCGCGCGTGGACTGGCGTGACGGCACGGCGATTCCCTTTCTGGGCGAGACGGTGATCGTCGTCCTCGACCCGCGGGCCACCGGCGCGGTGCTCAACACCGACGCCTCGGCCTTGCCTGGCGTGCCCAGCCTGACCTTGCACCTGGGCCTGCCGCAGGGCGCAGCGCCCGAGCAGATCCGCGACGCCGTGCAGAGCTGGCTGCAGCGCCAGGCGCGGCGCATCTTCGAGCAGCGCTGTCAGCTGTATGCCGAGCGCTTGTCGGTGCGCATGACGCGGCTCAGCCTGAGTTCGGCGGCGACGCGCTGGGGCAGCGCCAGTGCCGACGGCTCGATCCGCCTGAACTGGCGGCTGGTGCACTTCGGCATGCCGGTGATCGACTACGTGGTCGCCCATGAACTGGCCCACCTGCGCGAGATGAACCACAGCAGCGCGTTCTGGGGCGTCGTCAAGTCGGTGCTGCCCGAGTTCGAGCAAGCGCGCAGCGCGCTGCGCACCGAAGTGCTGCCGGCGTTCGACTGAAGCTTCAGGTCAGCCCGAAGCGCAGCACGCCGTCGTCGCCGGCCACTGGCACGAGCCGGCCGCGCGACGCCAGCGCGTGCAGGTGGGCGATCGATTCGCCCATCGCAAACGTGGTCTGGTGCAGGTCGAGCGGGCGGCGGAACAGCACTGGCAGCAGGTCGGCCGCGCTCTTGGGGCCGTCGAGAGCGGCTTCGAGCACATCGGCAAAACGTTCGGTGTGGTGGCTCTGCAGCTGGTCGATGCGTTCGTGCAGCCCGGTGAAGGGTTTGCCGTGCGAGGGCAGCACCAGCGTGCTGGCGGGCAGCGCGCGCAGCCGCTCAATCGACGCCAGGTAGAGCGGCAGCGGATCGGCCTCGGGCTCGATGTCGATCACGCTGACGTTGGTGCTGATGCGCGGCAGCACCATGTCACCCGAGATCAGCACGCCGGCGCCGGCGACACCGGTGAGATCGTCGCAGTACAGCGCGATGTGTTCGGGCGCATGGCCGTAGCCCGAGATGCAGGTCCAGTCGCGGCCGCCGATGTGCAGCCGCATGCCGTCCATCAGGCGCCGAAAGCGCGCCGGCACCTGCGGCACCATGCTGGCGTAGTAGTTGCTGCGTGCGCGCACCTTGGCCAAGGCCTCGGGGTCGGTCAGGCCGTGGCGGGCGAAGAAGCGCGCTGCGCTGTCGCCGCCGAAGCCGGTGGTGGCGGTGCTGGCCATGCGGCCGGCGTTCCAGTCGGTGGCGCTGATCCAGAGCCGGCAGTCGTGCTCGGGCGTGCTCCAGCGCTCGCACAGCCAGTGCGCCAGCCCGAGGTGGTCGGGGTGCATGTGGGTGACGATGACGCGCAGCACCGGCAGGCCTTGCAGCTCGCTGGCGAAGATCTGCTCCCAGGCGTGGCGGGTGGCGTCGTCGGTGATGCCGCAGTCGACGATGGCCCAGCCTTCGCGGCCGCCCTCGTCGCGGTCGCGCAGCAGCCACAGGTTGATGTGGTTGAGCGCAAACGGCAAGCCCATGCGCAGCCAGCGCACGCCAGGGGCGACTTCAATGACCGTGCCCGCGGCCGGCAAGGCCTCGCCCAGCGGGTAGTGGAGCGCGCTTTCGTTGGGGTTGGCCATCTGGGGATCCACCTGGTTCGGGTTACATTGACGTTTACGTCAACGTCAGTCTAACCATGGTCGTTCCCCTGCGCTCAGAGTCCCGCGCCGCCGGCCCCAGCTACACGATCACCGCGCTGGCGACCGAGTTCGACATCACGCCGCGGGCGATCCGCTTCTACGAGGACGTCGGCCTGCTGACGCCCGATCGCGCCGGCCGCAACCGCGTCTACAGCGTGCGCGACCGCACCCGGCTCAAGCTGACGCTGCGCGGCAAGCGCCTGGGGCTCAGCCTGCTTGAGATCAAGCAGCTGGTCGACATGTACGACTCGCCCGCCGACACCACGCAGCAGCTGCAGGCCTTCGTTGGCGTGCTCGGTGAACACCGCCGCTTGCTCGAGCGCCAGCGCGAGGACATCGAGGCCATGCTGGCCGAGATCGCCCAGCAAGAAGCGCGCTGCCTGGCGCTGCTGACGCCCAAGCCGGCGCGCCGGCGCAGCTTGGCCTGATCGTTATCATTGACGTTGACGTAAACGTCAACCAACGCCGACGATGCCAAGCCCCAACCAGCCCGCCGATGCCGACTTCGAAGCGCGCGTGCGCGACTCGTTCGCACGCCAGCCGGCGATGGCCACGCTGGGTGTCGCGATGGCCGAGGTGACGCCTGGCCGGGTCGTGCTGGCGATGACGCATCGCGCCGACCTGACCCAGCAGCACGGTTTCCTGCACGCCGGCATCGTTGCCACCGCGCTCGACTCGGCCTGCGGCTATGCCGCGTTCTCGCTGATGCCGCCTGAAGCCGCGGTGCTGACGATCGAATTCAAGATTAACCTGCTGGCGCCGGCGCGCGGGCCGCTGCTGCGTTTCGAGGGCCGGGTGACCAAGGCCGGTCGCACCATCAGCGTGGCCGACGGCCAGGCCTGGCAGCGCGCCACAGCGGGCGGCGACGAAACACTGGTCGCCACCCTCACCGCCACCGTGATGACCGTGCTCGGGCGCGGCATCGCTGGCTGAACCCCTCAAGGAGTCGTTTCATGAACCTGCCCGGCCTGAACTTCATGCTCGGTGACGACATCGACGCGCTGCGCGACGCGGTGCGCGACTTCGCCCAGGCCGAGATCGCGCCGCGCGCCGGCGCCATCGACGCCAGCGACCAGTTCCCGATGGACTTGTGGCGCAAGATGGGCCAGATCGGCGTGCTCGGCATCACCGTGCCCGAGGAATATGGCGGCGCCAACATGGGCTACCTGGCGCACATGATTGCGATGGAAGAGATCAGCCGCGCCAGCGCCTCGGTCGGCCTGTCCTACGGCGCCCACAGCAACCTGTGCGTCAACCAGCTCAAGCGCAACGGCAGCGACGCGCAGAAGGCCAAGTACCTGCCCAAGCTGATCAGCGGCGAACATGTGGGTGCGCTGGCGATGAGCGAGACCGGCGCCGGCTCCGACGTCATCGGCATGAAGCTCAAGGCCGAGGACAAGGGCGGCTTCTACCTGCTCAACGGCAGCAAGATGTGGATCACCAACGGCCCCGACGCCGACACCATGGTGGTCTACGCCAAGACCGAACCAGAAGCAGACGGCCCCCAGGCTTCGCCACCCCCCGAGGGGGCTCGCCCGCCTTCGGGCGGCCGTGCGGCGGGCGGCGGCGCGCGCAGCATCACCGCCTTCATCGTCGAGAAAGGCATGAAAGGCTTCAGCACCGCGCAAAAGCTCGACAAGCTGGGCATGCGCGGCAGTCATACCGGCGAGATGGTGTTCGAGGACGTCGAGGTGCCGGCGGCCAACGTGCTGGGCACGCTGAACGGCGGCGCCAAGGTCTTGATGAGCGGGCTGGACTACGAGCGCGCCGTGCTCGCCGCCGGCCCGATCGGCATCATGCAGGCGGTGATGGACAACGTCGTGCCCTACACCCACGACCGCAAGCAGTTCGGCCGCAGCATCGGCGAGTTCCAGCTCATCCAGGGCA
>JAUYAJ010000303.1 GCA_030693565.1 Rubrivivax sp. | reverse complement strand
TTGGCGCGAAATGGACCGCCTGGGCCAATGCAAATCAACCACTTACGCGACCTCGACACGCCAGAACCGAGGCTTTGTGCCTTGTAACTGTCAAAGTCGGGTCTGATGCGGCGCCACAATCCGGCGCGGGCAACATTGCGGGCAGGGCGGATGGCAGCGACGACGAGGCGGCTTGTTTTCTGTGCGGCGGCAACGCTGGCGATGGCCAGCGGCCCGGCGGCCGCGCAGTCCGACAAAGCCTTTGAGCGCGAACTCTTCAAGTCGCGCTTCGAGCACGAGATCAACTTCCGCGCCGCCGCCATCCACGTTGCCTGGGGTGCCGAGGCCTTGTGCGACCACGTCACCGAGATCGAGCCCTTTGTGCTCTGGTCCGTGCACACGCTGCGGCGCCGGCTGTCAGGCGGCGATCTGGCGCTGCTCAAGCAGGCCACCGGCATGGACGACAAGTGGCGTGTCGCCTGGATGGACGAAGGTGCGCCCGACGATCTGAAACTGGGCGATGTCGTCGTCGCCGTCAACGACAAGCCGCTGCCGGCCGGCGACACCCGCTTCGACATGGGTGCGATCCTGCGCGGCAGCTTGCCGGTCTCGAGCGACGACCAGGGCTTCTGGAGCGTGATGCTGAAGGCGCGCGAACAGGCCGCCGAAGGCGTGCCGATGTCGATCACGCTGGCCGACGGCCGCAAGCTGAAGGTCGAGACCCAGACCGGCTGTGCCGGCAGCGTGACCGCGACCGCTTTCGACAGTGAGCCCGCTGTCTTCTGGCGCCAGGGCAATCTGCGCGCCAAGATCCCGGCCAACGCGATGCTGGAAGCGAACTCGCGCGACGAATTCCGCTGGCTGGCCGCCTTCGGAACCTACTTCCAGGCCAGCTTGAAAGCGATTGCCAACGCCCAGCAATCCGAGGGCCGCAGCAACGCCTTCCTGGTCGGCAAGATCCTGACCATGGCAGTGCCGGGCGCCGGCATGTTGCTCAGCGCGGTCGAGGCGCAGACCGAGCGCTCGTTGGCGGTCGACAGCGTGGTCGGCAGCGCCGACTTGTTCGCCACCGAGGTCGTCACCGCGCTGGGCGGCGAGCCGGCGGCGGGACTGCGGCTGAATGAGCGCATGGCGGCCAAGCGGCTGAAGGTCGACGCCTTGCTGATGGACGACTTCCGCCGCTCGACCAGTGCCGAACATGTGCGCCGGCTCAAGGCCTTGCAGCTGCTGCATGAGCAGGCGCAAGCCGAGCAAGACCGCGCCGAGCGCCAGCGTGCGAGCGCGCCGCCCGCGCCGCCGCGCTGAGGTGGTTCAGGCCCCCATCAATCGACCGAGCCATTCACGCAATGCCATGCGGGTGCTCTCGAAGCCTTCGCCCGAAGGCAGCCAGTCGGTGTCGGTAGGCCCGACCAGACTCGCCATGCCCATCGGCGCAGTCAGCACGGCGATCGGCGGTCCATCGCGGCGCGCGGCGCGTTCGAAGGCGGCCAGCGCGCGCGGCATGTGGAAGCCGTGCGTGACGACAACGACGCGCTGAACGCCGGCGGCGCGCAGCAAGGCCACCGAGCGCTGGGCGTTCTCGACGGTGTCGCGCGACTCCGCTTCGATCCACGCGAGCTTGCGCCCGTATTCGCGCTCGACGATGCGCTGCGCCACCTCGGCTTCGCTGGGGCCGGGTTTGGCGCCATGGCCGATGCCGCCGCTGAAACCGAGCGACAGCCCGGTTTCCCGGCTCAGCCACAGGCCGTAGCGCAGCCGCTCCAAGGTGTAGTGCTTGAGGCTGGCGACGCCGTACTCGGGTGCCAGCAATTCGCGCCCGGCGCCGAGCACGACGATGGCTGTGCGGGCTGAGGCGCTGCGCCGCAGCTCGGTGATGTCGCTGGCGGACAGCGCCGGGGGCGGCGCCAGCAGATGGCGGGTCAGGGCACTGCCCACGGCGGTGGTCGAACTGGCCCAGATGCCGGCCACGCCCAGCAGCAGCAGGCTCCAGCCCAGGCCGCGGCGCAGCGCCAGCACGCGGGCGCCGGCCAGGATCAGCAGCAGGAAAGGCACGGGCGGCAGGATCAGCGCGGTCAACGTGCCTTTCCAATGCTCGACGCCGAGCATGCTGAAGATCTCGTTCATGTCGCTGCGTGCCTGGCTGGGATCAGCACAGGCAGCGCCGAAGCCGGCGCGCGATCAGGGGGCGAACTTGTAATCGGTCTTGGCCTTGGCGCGCATGTCTTCCTGGAATTGCTGCAGACGGGTCTGCTCCATGCGCTGGACCAGCTGGCCCTTGACTTCGTCGAAGGCAGGGAAGGGCGCATCGCGGGTGTCGTCCAGGCGGATGATGTGAAAGCCGAACTGGCTCTTCACCGGCGTGGCCGTCATCTCGCCCTTGGCCAGCTTGGCCAAGGCCTGGCCGAATTCGGGCACATAGGCGTCGGACTTGGCGAAATCGAGGTCGCCGCCGTTCTCGCCCGAGCCCGGGTCCTTGGAATGTTTCTTGGCCAGGTCCTCGAACTTGGCGCCGCCCTTGATCTGGGCGATGAGGCCGACGGCCTCGTCTTCCTTCTCGACCAGGATGTGGCGGGCGCGATATTCAGTGCCGGTGGCCTGGGCTTTGAACTTGTCGTACTCGACCTTGGCGGCGGCGTCGGTGACCGGGTTCTTGCGCTTGAAGTCCTCGAACAGCTCGCGGATCAGGATGCTCTGGCGCGCCAGTTCCATCTGCGACTTGTAGTCGGCCAGGGTGGCGATGCCGCGCTTCTCGGCTTCTTGAACGAAGATCTCGCGCAGCACGACCTGGTCGCGGGCCTGGGCTTGCATCTCGGGGCTGACGGGCTGGCCGGCGCGCGCGGCTTGCTGCAGCAGCACCTCCAGGCGCGCCTTGGGCACCGGCTTGCCATTGACGATGGCGATGTTCTGCGCCTGCGCCGCCAGCGGCAGCAGCAAGGCGGTGGCGACAAGGGCCAGCGACGCACGCAGGGCAAAGGTCTTCGACTTCATGGAGCGGGGTCTTTCGGTGGGGGCTGCGGCGGCAGCGAAAGCGTCCGATCGAGCGAACGGGTTCAACACGGGTTCAGGCTTCTTCGGGGCTGCGCGCCTGGATGGCCAGCGCGTGAATGCCCCGGGGCATCAGCGATGCGAGCGAATGATAAACGAGCCGATGCCTTGCCACAGCCGACAGACCGGTGAAGCGGGCGCTGCAGACGTCGACGTGATAGTGGCCGCCTTCACGCGCACCGGCGTGGCCGGCGTGCAGGTGGCCGTCGTCGCGCACGCTCAGCGACAGCGGCTGCAAGGCCTCACGCAAGGTCTGCTCGATCTCGGCGGCATTGACCCAGGTTTCGGGCTTCATCGGGACTCTCCAGTGCTTGGTGTGGCGACGGGCTCGTCGGCCGTCAGGTAGCGGCTCAGCACCAGGCCTTGGCCGATGGTGAAGACCAGGGTCAGTCCGAGGGTGCCCAAGAGCTTGAAGTCGACCCAGGTCGCGGTGTCGAAGCTGTGCGCCACCCACAGGTTGAGCAGGCCCATGGCGGCGAAAAAGGCGATCCAGGCGAAGTTCAGCAGGTGCCAGACGCGGTCGGGCAAGGCCAGTTGCTCGCCGAGCACGGCGCGCAACAGGTTCTTGCCCGCCAGCAAGGGGCTGAGCCAGAGCGCCAGGCCCATGACCCAGTAGAGCACGCTGGGTTTCCATTTGATGAAGGTCTCGCTGTGAAACCAGACGGTGGCGCCGCCGAACACGACCACCAGCACCAGGCTGACCCAGAGCATGGCGTCGATCTTGCGGCCGCGCAGGCGGAACCACAGCACCTGGGCCACGGTGGCCAGCATCACGACCAGGGTCGCCAGCAGCACGGGGGCCTCGGCAACGCCGACCTGGCCGCCGGAGACGATGGCGCCGAAGTGGCGGCTGGCGAAGTCGGCAGCCCATTCGCCATGCGCGCCCGCGACCTTGAAGGTGGCAAAGAACAGGATGATGGGCAGAAAGTCGAACAGCAGCTTCATGCGCGGGGGTACGGGTGTAGTCAGGTCTCGGGCTTGAAGCCGATGGCCGCCGAGTTGATGCAAAAGCGCTCGCCGGTGGGCTCCGGCCCGTCCTCGAAGACATGGCCGAGGTGGCTGCCGCAGCGGTTGCAGCGCACCTCGACGCGGATCATGCCGTGGTTGAAGTCATGCACGCGCTCGATGACTTCGGCATTGACGGGCTCCCAGTAGCTCGGCCAGCCGCAGCCGGCGTCGAACTTGGTCCTCGACTCGAACAGCGGCGTGCCGCAGCCCACGCACAGGTATTGCCCGGCCTCGAAGTGGTCCCAGTACTTGCCGCTGAAGGCGCGCTCGGTGGCGGCGTGGCGGGCCACCCGGTACTGGTTCGGGTCGAGCTCTGCGCGCCATTCGGCGTCGCTCTTGCGCAGCGGGTAGCGCGGGTCGTCGTGGTCGTGGCTCATGATGAACAGGAGACCTCCAGCTGTTGTGCCCAGGCGGGCGGGAAGGCGGCGTCGGCGTCGTGCTCGGGCTGCTCGTCGAAGGGGCGCTCGAGCACGCGCTGCAGGCGCTGGACCTCGGTGAAGTCGCCTGCGCGGGCGCGCTCGATGGCGGTTTCGGCCAGGTGGTTGCGCAGCACATACTTGGGGTTGACGCGGTTCATGCGCGGTGCGCGCTCGGCATCAACGCTGGCCTCGACGCGCAGGCGTTCGGCGTAGCGCAGCGCCCAGGCGTCGAAGGCCTCGCGTTCGATGAAGAGATCGCGCAGGGCGGTGTTGGCGGCGCCGGCGGCACTGTCGAAAGCCGCCAGGCGGCGCCAGGTGATGCTGAAGTCGGCGCGGTCGGCGGCCATGCGCCGCAGCAAGTCGTCGACCAGATCGCGGTCCTCGTCGCGCGCGCTCGCCAGCCCGAGCTTGGCGCGCATGGCGGCCAGGAAGGCGTCGGGGAACTCGGTCTTGTAAGGCTCGAGGGCCGCCAGCGCAGCGTCCTGATCGTCGATCAGTGGCAGCAGCGCCTGCGCCAGTGCGTGCAGGTTCCAGAAACCGATCTGCGGTTGGCGCGCGAAGGCATAGCGGCCGCTGTGGTCGGAGTGGTTGCAGATGTGGCCGGGGTCGAAGGCGTCGAGAAAGCCGAACGGGCCGTAGTCGATCGTCAGCCCCAGCATGGAGATGTTGTCGGTGTTCATCACGCCGTGGCAGAAACCCACCGCCTGCCACTGCGCCATCAGGCGGGCGGTGCGGCGGGTCACGGTCTCGAGCAGCCCCGCATACGGCGCTGCACTGCCCCGATGTTCGGGGAAGTAGCGCTCGATGGTGGCGTCGGCGAGGCGCCGCAGCGCGGCCGGGTCGGCGGCGGTGTGGGCGAAATGCTCGAAGTGGCCGAAGCGCAGGAAACTGGGCGCCACCCGGGTGACGACGGCGGCGGTCTCGACGCTCTCGCGGCGCACCGGCAGTGCCGAGCCGACGATGGCCAGCGCCCGGGTCGTGGGGATGCCCAGCGCATGCATGGCCTCGGAGCAGAGGAATTCGCGGATCGACGAACGCAGCACGGCGCGGCCGTCGCCCATGCGCGAATAGGGCGTCAGCCCGCTGCCTTTGAGCTGCACTTCGCGGCGGCCGAGCGCGGTCTCGGCCTCGCCGACCAGCAGCGCGCGGCCATCGCCAAGCTGGCCGGCCCAGCTGCCGAACTGGTGGCCGGAGTAGACCGTGGCCAGCAGGCCGGCGTCGCCATGGCCGGACAGCAGGGCCAGCGCGTCGTCGCTGGCCAGCCAGTCGGACCAGCCCAGCTCAGCGGCCAGCGCGGCGCTGCGCGCCACCCAATGCGGCTCGGGAAGGGGTTGGGCGGGCAGGTCGACGTGGAAGCCGGCGCCAAGCTGGCGGGTGAAGCCGTCCTCGCACCAGCACGGTCCGGCGCTCAAGGCATGCAGGTCAGGGGCAGTCATGGTTTGATTGTCCGCTGCGGCGGGTGCAGCAGTTGCCGCTGGGGTCATCCAGTGACCCAGTCAAACGGCGGTCTGGTGTTGCCAGCGCGACACCGCCTAGGGAAAGTCCCTGAAGCCCGCGAGCCCATGTATCCGCTAAGTTCCCATGGTTCGACTCGACACTTGGAGGATACCGACCATGGCCCACCGCTTCCGCATCAATCCGCGCCTTCTTGCCGTTCCGCTGGCCGCCTCAATGGCGGTGCTGGCAGGCGCGGCCTTCGCACAAGCCGGTCAGACCGTCAAGATCGGTTTCATCGACCCCTTGTCGGGCCCGTTCGCCAACGTCGGCCAGAACCAGCTCAAGAGCTGGCAGTTCGTCGCCGAGGACTTCAGCAAGAAGAACGCCGCCGGCGTCAAGTTCGAGTTCGTGCCTTTCGACAACAAAGGCTCACCGCAGGAAAGCCTGAACTCGCTCAAGGCAGCGATCGATCAGGGCATCCGCTATGTGACGCAGGGCAACGGCTCGGGCGCAGCGGCGGCGATTTCCGACGCCGTGCAAAAGCACAACGAGCGCAATCCGGGGAAGGAAGTCGTTTACCTGAACTACGCCGCCGTCGACCCGTCGCTGACCAACGAGAAGTGCAGCTACTGGCATTTCCGCCTCGACGCCGACACCTCGATGAAGATGGAGGCGCTGACCAGCTTCATGAAGGACCTGCCCGAGGTCAAGAATGTCTACCTGATCAACCAGAACTATTCGCACGGCCAGCAGGTGTCGCGCTACTTCAAGGACACGATTGCGCGCAAGCGGCCCGACGTCAAGGTCGTGGGTGACGACCTGCACCCGCTGGGCCAGGTCAAGGACTTCGCGCCTTTTGTGGCCAAGATCAAGGCCAGCGGCGCCGACAGCGTGGTCACCGGCAACTGGGGCCAGGATCTGACGCTGCTCATCAAGGCGGCCAAGGATTCGGGCCTGAACGCCAACTTCTACACCTACTACGCTGGTGTCAGCGGCACGCCGACGGCGCTGGCAGCCGGCGTTGGCGGCAATGTGCGCGCCGTCAGCTACATCCACAACAGCGTTCCCGGTGTCGTCCAGCGCCTGCAGACCGACTTCAAGAAGAAGTTCGACGACGACTGGTACACCGGCGCCACCTACAACGGGCTGGCGATGCTGGTCGAGGCGATGGCCAAGGCCAAGAGCGTTGACCCGGTGAAGGTGGCCGCGGTGATGGGCGGGCTGCGCTTCCAGGGTTTCCAGGGTGAGGTCGAGATGCGCAAGTCCGACCACCAATTGCAGCAAGGCCTGTTCATCAGCGAATGGCGCAAGGCCGACGCCAAGAACCCCTACAGCGTCGAGAACACCGGCTTCAACTTCCAGCAGGTCAAGGCGATCCCGGCCTATGTGGCGAGCACGCCGACTTCGTGCCAGATGAAGCGGCCCTGAACCGCGGCCAGCAACAAGAGGACCGGTCTGGCCGTCGCGGGCCGTTCCCTCTCTGAGCCAGCCCGCGCGGCGCCGCCAATGGGCGCCGCGCGCTCGTCAGGGGCTGGCGCGCCCCGTACCCGTGCCTGACCGCTGATGGATGCATCCTATTTCCTGATTTCGCTGCTCAACGGCCTCTCGGTCGGGCTGCTGATGTTCATGCTGGCCTCGGGCCTGACGCTGATCTTCAGCATGATGGGCGTGCTGAACTTCGCCCACGCCAGCTTCTACATGGTGGGCGCCTATGTCGCCTATTCGGTGTCGCAGGCGATCGGCTTCTGGTGGGGGCTGCTGCTGGCGCCGCCCATCGTGGGCATCATGGGCGCCGCCTTCGAGCGTTTTGCGCTGCGCCGGGTGCACAAGTTCGGCCATGTGCCCGAATTGCTGATCACCTTCGGCTTGAGCTACATCCTGCTCGAACTGGTGCAGCTGGTCTGGGGCCGCCAGGCGCTGAACTTCCTGCCGCCGGAGTCGCTGCGCGGGCCGCTGTTCACCATCGTCGAGCTACCGACCTCGCTCAGCCTGGTCTGGGGCGAGCCGCCCGCCAGTTGTGCTGCCGTGGCCGACGCCATCTGCACCCAGTTCCCGGCTTTCCGCGCCTTCGGCATGGCCGTGGCGGTGCTGATGCTGGTGGCAGTCTGGTTGCTGCTGACGCGCACCCGCATCGGCCTGGTGATCCAGGCCGCGCTGACCCACCCCGAGATGGTCGAGGCGCTGGGCCACAACGTGCCGCGCGTGCTGATGCTGGTGTTCGGCGGCGGCACGGCGCTGGCCGGGCTGGCGGGGGTGATCGGCGGCGCGCTGCGCGTCACCGAACCGTCGATGGCGCTGGCCGTCGGCGCCGTCGTCTTCGCCGTCATCGTCATCGGCGGCATGGGCTCGCTGGCCGGGGCCTTTGTGGCGTCGGTGCTGCTCGGGGTGTTCGAGTCCTTCGCCGTCGGCAGCGACCGTTCGCTGGTCGACTTGCTGACCTGGCTCAACATGGTGGTCACGCCCGAGACCTTTGGCTACGCGCTGTGGAGTGTCAAGATCTCCCAGGTGGCGGCGATCCTGCCTTATCTGCTGTTGGTGCTGATCCTGATCTTCAGGCCCAAGGGCTTGTTTGGCACCCGAGAAGGTTGAACGGCTGATGGCCCACATTCACGAAACGCGCGCGCATTTCCACTTCCGCCCCTACAACGTCAGCCGCTGGGTGATCTGGGGGCTGTACGCCTTGGTGCTGGGCGTGGCGCCGCTGATCTTCACCAGCGGTCTGTCGATGACCATGCTCTCGCAAATGGGCATCGGCATCATCGCCTGCCTGGCGTTCAACATGTTGCTCGGCCAAGGCGGCATGCTGAGCTTCGGCCATGCGGTGTATTCCGGCTTCGGCTCCTTCTTCGCCATCCACACGCTGAACATGGTCTCGGCCGGTGAGCTGGCGATGCCAGTCAGCCTGGTGCCGCTGGTCGGCGGGCTCTTCGGGCTGCTGGTGGCGGCGCTGCTCGGGTATGTGACGACGAAGAAGGCCGGCACGCCGTTCGCGATGATCACGCTCGGCGTGGGCGAGCTGGTGTGGGCGATGTCGCTGATGTTCCCCGGCTTCTTCGGCGGCGAAGGCGGTGTCAGCGGCAACCGCGTCGCCGGCCAGCCATTTGCCGGCATCACCTACGGGCCGCAGGTCCAGCTCTACTACCTGATCGCCATTTACTGCTTCGTCTGCACAGCGCTGATGTTTGCCTTCACGCGCACGCCGCTGGGCCGCATGCTCAACGCCGTGCGCGACAACCCCGAGCGTGTCGAGTTCATCGGCTACAACACCCAGTACGTGCGCTACTTCGCCTTCATGGCCTCGGGCTTGTTCATGGGCATCTCAGGCGGGCTGAGCGCGCTGAACTTCGAGATCGTCACCGCCGAAGTCGTCAACGCGGCGCGCTCGGGCGCCTACCTGCTGTTCACCTTCCTCGGCGGCGCGCTGTTCTTCTTCGGCCCCATCATCGGCGCCGTGCTGATGGTGCTGGCGCTGGTGCTGCTGTCCGAGCTGACCCAGGCCTGGCTGCTCTACCTGGGGCTGATCTTTCTGTTCATGGTGATGTACGCGCCGGGCGGCATTTCCAGCCTGATCATGATGAACCTGCGGCTGGCGGCCTTTGGCAAGCTGCGCATGCTCTGGACCTCCTACCTGGCACTGGCCGGCACCGCCTTCGTCGTCTTCGCCGGTGCCGGGGCAATGATCGAGATGGTCTATCACCTGCAGCTCAACGAAGCGCTGGGGCCCAAACTCAGCTTCATGGGCGCGGGGCTGAACGCCAAGTCGCTCGACAGCTGGTTCGGCGCTGGCCTGGTGCTGGCGACGGGCATGGCGATGTTCGAGCTGACGCGGCGCCACTTCGTGCGCGACTGGACGCTGATCCAGGAAGACATCGAAAAAGAGATCAAGCGCCGCGAGGCCTTGACATGAACGCCGCCGTTGAACTGCGCGGCGTCTACAAGCGCTTTGGCAAGACCGAGATCATCCGCGGCGTCGACCTCGCGGTGGCGCCCGGCGAGCGCGTCGCCATCATCGGCCCCAACGGCGCCGGCAAGAGCACGCTGTTCAACCTGATCAGCGGGCGCTTTGGCGTCAGCGCCGGGCAGATCCTGCTGCACGGCAAGCCGATCCAGGGCCTGGCGCCTTACGAGATCAACCGCCGCGGGCTGGCGCGCAGCTTCCAGGTCAGCAACCTGTTCACCCGGCTGTCGGTGTTCGAGAACATCCGCTGCGCCGTGCTCTGGAGCCTGGGCTACAAGTATGCGTTCTGGAAGTTCCTGGCCGACTTGCGCGACGCCAACGACCGCACCGAAGAGGTGCTCGAGATGATCAAGCTCGACCGCCGGCGCGACGTGCTGGCGATGAACCTCACCTATGCCGAGCAGCGCGCGCTGGAGATCGGCATCACGATCGCCGGCGGTGCCAGCGTGATCCTGCTCGACGAGCCCACCGCCGGCATGAGCAAGAGCGAGACGGCGCGCTTCATCAACCTGATCCGCGAGGTGACGGTGGGCAAGACGCTGCTCACGGTGGAGCACGACATGGGCGTGGTGTTCGGCCTGGCCGACAAGATCGCGGTGCTGGTCTATGGCGAGGTGATCGCCTTCGACGAACCCGACGCCGTGCGCGCCAACGCCGCGGTGCAGGAAGCCTATCTGGGCTCGGAACTGGCTGACGCGCAGGCCGCGGAGGCGCAAACCTGATGCTCACGCTGCGCAACGTCCACGCCTTCTACGGCAAGAGCCATGTGCTGCATGGCGTCAGCTTCAGCGTCGGTGAAGGCGAGATCGTCGCCTTGCTCGGGCGCAACGGCTCGGGCCGCTCGACCACGGTCAAGACCATCATGGGCCTGGTCGACGCCAACGGCTCGGTGAAGTGGCGCGACGGCCAGATTCTGGGCCGCAAGGCCTTCGAGATCGCCCACCTGGACATCGGCTATGTGCCGGAGAACCGCGACATCTTTCCCACCCTCACCGTGCACCAGAACCTGATGCTCGGCCAGCGCGCCGGCAAGAAGCAGCCGCGCTGGGGATTCAATGACATGTACCGCATGTTCCCGCGCCTGAAGGAGCGCCAGCACACCGAGGCCGGCGTGCTGTCGGGCGGCGAGCAGCAGATGCTGACGCTGTGCCGCACGCTGATGGGCGACCCCGACCTGATCATGATCGACGAGCCCACCGAAGGCCTGGCGCCCAAGATCGTCACCCTCGTGGCCGAGTTCCTGCGCGAGCTCAAGCGCCGCGGCGTCTCGGTGCTGCTGGTCGAGCAGAAACTGACGATTGCGCTCGAGGTGTCGCAGCGCTGCCTGGTGATGGGCCATGGCCAGATCGTCTTCGACGGCACACCGGCCGAGCTGCGCGGCAACGCCTATATTCGCAGGGAATGGCTGGAGGTTTAGGCCGCACGACGCCGAACCGCTGCGCCGGCCGGGCTTGTCACGCCAGAGACAGGTGCCGGCCTTTTTTGCCCCCTAGAATCGAACGATCGTTCTATTTTCCGCCGAGGAGACGCCATGAGCGCCAGTTACGAAGTGCGCGGCAACGTTGCCGTCATCACGCTCGACAACCCGCCGGTCAACGGCCTGGGCTACGACACCCGCCGCGGCATCACCGACGGCCTGGCCCGTGCGCTGGCCGACGCCGCAGTCGCTGCAGTGGTGATCACCGGCGCCGGCAAGGCCTTCTCGGGCGGCGCCGACATCCGCGAGTTCGGCAGCCCGAAGGCGCTGGCCGAACCCAACTTGCTGAGCGTGATCAAGGCGCTGGAAGCGTCGACCAAGCCGGTGGTGGCGGCGATCAATGGCGTGTGCATGGGCGGCGGGCTCGAACTGGCGCTGGGCTGCCATTACCGCGTCGCCGCGTCCGGCGTGGCGGTGGCGCTGCCCGAAGTGAAGATCGGGCTCATCCCCGGCGCCGGGGGCACGCAGCGGCTGCCGCGCGTGATCGGCGTCGAGCATGCGCTGAACATGATCGTCAGCGGCGAGCCGGTGAAGAGTGAACTGCTGGCAGCGATCCCGGGCCAGACGCTGTTCGAGCGCGTGGTGGATGCCGATGTCGTCGGCGTCGCCGTGGCGCTGGCCGAAGAAATGGCCGCCCACCACGCGGGCGGCGCCGCGCTGCCGCTGGTGCGCAACCTGAAGGCCTCGCATCCGAACGCCGACGCCTACTTCCAGTTCGCCCGCAACACCGTGCGTGCGATGGCGAAGAACTTCCCCGCGCCCGCCAAGTGCGTCGACGCCGTCGAGTCCGCGCTCAAGCGCCGCTTCGACGACGGCATGGCCTACGAGCGCGAGATCTTCACCGCGCTGATGTTCACCCCCGAGTGCAAGGCGCTGCGCCATGCCTTCCTGGGCGAGCGCGCGGCGAGCAAGATCCCCGACGTGCCGGCCGACACCCCGGTGCGCAACATTGCCAAGGTGGCGGTGATCGGCGCCGGCACCATGGGCGGGGGCATCAGCATGAACTTCCTCAACGCCGGTATCCCGGTGATGCTGCTGGAGATGAAGCAGGACGCGCTCGACCGCGGTGTGGCGACGATCCGCAAGAACTACGAGTCGCGGGTCAAGAAAGGCAAGCTCAAGCAGGAAAAGTACGACAAGACGATGGCGCTGCTGAGCACCACGCTGAGTTACGACGACATCCAGGACGCCGACCTCGTCATCGAGGCCGTGTTCGAGGAGATGGGCGTCAAGGAAAAGGTCTTCAAGGCGCTCGACGAGGTGATGAAGCCCGGCGCCATCCTGGCCAGCAACACCAGCACGCTCGATGTCGACCAGATCGCTGCCTTCACGAAGCGGCCGCAAGACGTCGTCGGCATGCACTTCTTCAGCCCGGCCAACGTGATGAAGCTGCTCGAGGTGGTGCGCGGCGCCAAGACCGCCAACGACGTGCTGGCCACGGTGATGAAGCTGGCCAAGACGATCCGCAAGACCGCGGTGGTGTCAGGCGTGTGCGACGGCTTCATCGGCAACCGCATGATCGAACAGTACAGCCGCCAGGCCGGCTTTCTGCTCGAAGAAGGCTGCACGCCGCAGCAGGTCGACAAGGCGGTCGAGAAGTTCGGCTTTGCGATGGGCCCGTTCCGCATGGGCGACCTCGCCGGCAACGACATCGGCTGGGCGATCCGCAAGCGCCGCTACCAGGAGAAGCCCGGCCTGCGCTACAGCAAGACCGCCGACCTGCTGTGCGAGCTGGGCCGCTTCGGCCAGAAGACCGGCGCCGGCTGGTACGACTACGTGCCCGGCAAGCGCGACGCCGTGCCCAGCGAACTGGTGGTGAAGATGATTGCCGACCACCGCAAGGAACTCGGCATCACGCCGCGCAAGATCAGCGACGACGAGATCGTGCACCGGCTGGTCTATTCGCTGGTCAACGAAGGCGCGCGCATCCTCGAGGACGGCATTGCCAGCAAGGCCAGCGACATCGACATGGTCTACCTCACCGGCTACGGTTTCCCGCTCTGGCGCGGCGGCCCGATGTGTTACGCCGACACCCAGGGCTTGTTCAACGTCGTCCAGGCCATGAATCGGTTCGCCGCCAACCCGCACGACGACGCCAGCTTCTGGCAGCCAGCGCCGCTGCTGTCCAAGCTGGTGGCCGAAGGCCGGCCGCTGATCTGACCGAACCCAGGAGAATTCGCATGAGCAAAGCCGTCATCGTTTCCACCGCCCGCACGCCCCTGGCCAAGAGCTGGAAGGGCGCCTTCAACATGACGCATGGCGCCACCCTCGGCGGTCTGGCGGTCAAGGCCGCCGTCGAGCGCGCCGGCATCGACGCCGCCGAGGTCGACGATGTGCTGATGGGCTGCGCCAACCCCGAAGGCGCGACCGGCATGAACATCGCGCGCCAGATCGCCTTGCGCGCCGGCCTGCCGGTGTCGGCCAGCGGCATGACCATCAACCGCTTTTGTTCCAGCGGCCTGCAGACGATCGCGATGGCCTCGCAGCGCGTCATCGCCGGCGAGGCCGATGTCTTCGTCGCCGGCGGTGTCGAGAGCATTTCCTGCGTCCAGCAGGAGATGAACCTGCACATGATCCAGGACAGCTGGCTCAAGGAGCACAAGCCCGAGATCTACTGGTCGATGCTGCAGACGGCGGAGAACGTCGCCAAGCGCTACGGTATCAGCAAGCAGCGCATGGACGAGTACGGCGCCGCCAGCCAGCAAAAAGCGTGCGCGGCGCAAGAGCAAGGCTTGTTCGACGCCGAGATCGTCGCTGTCACCGTCACCGCTGGCGTCGCCGACGCGGTGATGGGGCTGCGCAGCAAGGAAGTCACCGTCAAGGCCGACGAAGGCCTGCGCCCGGGCACCACGGTCGAAGCCATCCAGGGCA
>JAUYAJ010000297.1 GCA_030693565.1 Rubrivivax sp. | reverse complement strand
GCCTGCCGACGCTGCAGGGCTCACCGACGCGCGCGCCTGGCTGGCCAGCATCCATGCGGCAGCGCGCGAGCGCAACTACGAAGGCACGATGGTGTTCACCGCCGGCGGCGTCTCTTCGAGCTCGCGCGTCAGCCATTTCTGCCTGGGTGACCAGTACTTCGAGCAAGTCGAGTCGCTCGACGGCCGCATGCAGCGTGTGCTGCGCCACAACGACATCGTCCAGACCGTCTGGCCGCAGCGCAAGACGGCGGTGATCGAGTCGCGCAACGCGGGCGGCGGGCCACGGTCGCTGACGCCCTCGGTCGATCCACGCGCGCTCGACCAGTACGAGCTCAAGCCCGAGGGCCGCGAACGTGTTGCCGGCCGCGAGGCCCAGGTCTTCTTGCTGCAGCCGCGCGACGCCTTGCGCTACGCCCAGCGGCTGTGGGCCGATCTGGCCAGCGGGCTGATGCTGCGCGCCGACGTCATCGGGCCTGCCAACGCGGTGATCGAATCGGTCGCTTTTTCGGCGCTCGAGGTCGGCGTCAAGCCGCAGCCCGAACTCGTCCTGCAAGCGATGAAGATCGCCGACGGCTACCGGGTGCTGCGGCCCACGCTGCAGCCCACCCAGCTCGACGCCGAAGGCTGGGCGTTGCCGCGCCCGGTGCCGGGTTTTGCGCAGACCGGCTGTGTCAAACGTTCGCTGGAGACGGCCACTGAGTCGCGCAGCGGGCCGGTGCTGCAGGCGGTGTTCTCCGACGGCCTGACCCATGTTTCGCTGTTCATCGAAGCCTTCGATGCCCGGCGCCACCGCGCGCCGCTGCACGGCCAGATCGGCGCCACCGGCACGCTGGCGCAGCGACGCGGCGAGCACTGGATCACCGTCATGGGCGACGTCCCGCCCGCCACCCTCAAGCTGTTCGCCGACGCCTTGGAGCGGCAGCGCTAGCGCCAGCCGCGCCTGCGAAGCTGCACCGGCACGCCACCCGTCACCCCTTGCCCTGCATCAGGAGCCCCCGCATGTCTGTTCATTCCCTGTCGATCGCACCGGCCCGCGCCGCGCAGGCGCTGTTGGCCTCACTGCTGCTGGCGGCGGCCGCCTTGTCGCCGCTGGCCGTCCGCGCCCAGACAGTGCAGTTGCCCGACTTCACCGAACTGGTCGAGCGCGTCGGCCCGGCGGTCGTCAACATCCGCACCACCGAGCGCGCGCGCCCCGGTGCGGGTCCTGGTGGCGGCGGCGGTAGCGCCACGCCGTCGCCGGACCTCGATCCCAGCATCGAGGAGTTCTTCCGCCGCTTCGGCATCCCGATCCCGGGTCGGCCCGATCCGCGCCGCGCTCCGCGCGAAGACGACGAGCCGCGTCAGCGCGGCGTCGGTTCGGGCTTCATCCTCAGCGCCGACGGCTTCGTGATGACCAACGCCCATGTGGTCGAAGGTGCCGATGAGGTCATCGTCACGCTGACCGACAAGCGTGAATTCAAAGCCCGCATCGTCGGCACCGATCGCCGCACCGACGTCGCCGTCGTCAAGCTCGAAGCCAGCGGCCTGCCTTTCGTCAAGATCGGCGACGTCAGCCGCCTCAAGGTCGGTGAGTGGGTGCTGGCCATCGGCTCGCCCTTCGGCCTGGACAACACCGTCACCGCCGGCATCGTCAGCGCCAAGCAGCGCGACACCGGCGACTTCCTGCCCTTCATCCAGACCGACGTGGCGATCAACCCCGGCAACTCGGGCGGGCCGCTGATCAACATGCGCGGCGAAGTCGTCGGCATCAACTCGCAGATCTACAGCCGCTCGGGCGGCTTCATGGGCATCTCGTTCGCGATTCCGATCGACGAGGCCACGCGCGTCGCCGAGCAACTGCGCACCCATGGCCGCGTCGTGCGAGGCCGCATCGGCGTGCAGATCACCCCGGTGACCAAGGACGTCGCCGAAGCCATCGGCCTGGGCAAGCCCGCGGGCGCGCTGGTGCAAAGCGTCGAGCCCGGTGGCCCGGCCGACAAAGGCGGGGTCGAGGCTGGTGACATCATCACCCGCGTCGACGGCAAGGAGGTCGAGAAGTCGGGCGACCTGCCGCGGCTGATCGGTGCCATGAAGCCGGGCAGCAAGGCGGCGTTGCAGGTGTTCCGGCGCGGCGCGACGCGCGAGCTCGGCGTTGTCGTTGCCGAATTCGAAGCGGATCGGCCGAGCCGCCGCGCCCAAGCCGAACCCAGCGGCGCGCCGACCGCCAAGACCGTCTTCGGTCTCGCCGTGTCGGACCTGAGCGAAGCTCAGAAGAAGGAGTTGCGCGTGCGCGGCGGTGTTCGTGTCGACGCTGTCGACGGCCCGGCAGCGCGCGCCGGATTGCGCGAAGGCGACGTCATCCTGTCGGTCGACAACACTGAAGTGGCTGACGCCAAGCAGTTCGCCGCCATCGCCGCCAAGGCCGAGAAGGCGCGCGCGGTGAGCGTGCTGGTGCGCCGCGGCGAGTGGGTCAACTACATGGTGATCCGCCCCGGCCGTTGATTTACGACCCGCCGCCGGTCCGCAAACGACTCGGGAATGCCCCGACAAGTTGAGCGCCGGGGCGGGTCTTTCCGCATCGCGGTGCGATGTACGCCGTGCGAACTCGGCTGGCAAGGCAATCTTGCGCCGTCAATGTGAGTGGTCTCTCACTTCAAGACCTTTGCAACTGAATTACCTCCGGGTCGGTCTAGAATCCATGCTTTTCGGGCCGGCTTTACGCATGCCGAATGGCCGAGCGCCAGCGGCTAGCCGATCCGGCAAGGATGCCGGAGGGCCTGTGGATAATCTGTGTACAGATTATCCTGTTGGCACCCCGCAACGGCCCGGAAACTAGCATTGGCGCGGCTTCCCGCAAGGTTCTTTTGGCTACAATGAGTGCCCAACAAGCAGTTGCCAAACGTTCTGTTGGAAGGCGCGTCACCGATTCGACGTGCCTTTTTTTTAGCTCCGGCACGGCGCTTTGCGCCCGCACATCGCCCGTCGATGTGAGCTTGTGCTGAACCGGCGTCGCCGGTTCGTCGTCAGCTCAAGCCTCCACCCGCAGTGTCCATGCAACACATCCGCAATTTCTCCATCATTGCCCACATCGACCACGGAAAAAGCACGCTGGCCGATCGCATCATCCACCGCTGCGGTGGCCTGAGCGACCGCGAGATGGAAGCCCAGGTGCTCGACTCGATGGACATCGAGCGCGAGCGTGGCATCACCATCAAGGCGCAGACCGCGTCGCTGAGCTACACGGCGCGTGACGGCCAGGTCTACAACCTGAACCTGATCGACACGCCGGGCCATGTCGACTTCTCTAACGAAGTCAGCCGCTCGCTGTCGGCCTGCGAAGGCGCGCTGCTCGTCGTCGACGCCAGCCAGGGCGTCGAGGCGCAGACGGTGGCGAACTGCTACACGGCGCTCGACCTCGGCGTCGAGGTCGTGCCGGTGCTCAACAAGATGGACTTGCCGCAGGCCGACCCCGATCGCGCCAAGCAGGAGATCGAGGACGTCATCGGCATCGACGCCGACGACGCCATCCCCTGCTCGGCCAAGACCGGCATGGGCATCGACGACATCATCGAAGCGGTGATCCATCGCATGCCGGCGCCGCGCGGCAACCCCGACGGCCCGCCACGCGCGATGATCGTCGACAGCTGGTTCGACAACTACGTCGGTGTCGTGATGCTGGTGCGCGTGGTCGACGGCTCGCTGTCCAAAGGTGAGCGCATCCGCATGATGGCCACCAACACCACTTACGGCATCGAGCACATGGGCGTGTTCGCGCCCAAGTCGGTGCCGCGCGAGCGGCTCAGCGCCGGCGAGGTGGGCTTCGTCATCTGCGGCATCAAGGAGCTGCAAGCGGCCAAGGTCGGCGACACCTTGACGCTGGAAAAGAAGCTGCCCAACAACGCCGGCCCGGCCACCGAGGCGCTGCCGGGCTTCAAGGAGATCCAGCCCCAGGTCTTCGCCGGGCTGTACCCGACCGAAGCGAGCGAATTCGACCAGCTGCGCGACGCGCTCGAGAAGCTCAAGCTCAACGACAGTTCGCTGCGCTACGAGCCCGAGGTCAGCCAGGCGCTGGGATTCGGTTTCCGCTGCGGCTTTCTCGGCCTGCTGCACATGGAGATCGTGCAGGAGCGGCTCGAGCGCGAGTTCGACCAGGACTTGATCACCACCGCGCCCAGCGTGGTCTACCAGGTCTTGCTTGCCGACGGCAAGGTGATCGAGATCGAGAACCCGTCGAAGATGCCCGAACCCGGGCGCATGCAGGAGATCCGCGAGCCCATCGTCACCGTGCACCTGTACATGCCGCAGGAATACGTCGGCCCGGTGATGACGCTGGCCAACGTCAAGCGCGGCGTGCAGCTGAACATGGCTTATCACGGCCGCCAGGAGATGCTGTCTTACGAGATGCCGCTGGCCGAGATCGTGCTGGATTTCTTCGACAAGCTCAAGAGCGTGTCGCGCGGCTACGCGTCGATGGATTACGAGTTCAAGGAATACCGCGCCGCCGACGTCGTCAAGGTCGACATGCTGATCAACGGCGACCGCATCGACGCGCTGTCGATCATCGTCCACCGCAGCCAGAGCCAGTACCGCGCCCGCGAGGTGGCGGCGAAGATGTGCGAGCTGATCCCGCGCCAGATGTACGACGTGGCGATCCAGGCCGCCATCGGCGCCAACATCATCTCGCGCGAGAACATCAAGGCGCTGCGCAAGAACGTGCTGGCAAAATGTTATGGCGGCGACATCTCGCGCAAGAAGAAGCTGCTCGAGAAGCAGAAGGCCGGCAAGAAGCGCATGAAGCAGATCGGCTCCGTCGAGGTGCCGCAAGAGGCCTTCCTGGCCATTCTTCAAGTGGACGATTGATCGATGCTCCGACTCCCTGATCCCTTCCCCTCGTCCGCCCGCCGGGCTTTGTGGTGGCCGACCCGATGAGCGCGCTCACTGCGGTGCTGTACGGCGCCTTGATCGTCTACCTCGGCGGCTGGTTCGTCGGCGAGTGGACCGGCAACTTTTCGCTGCTGCTGTTCGTGCTGACGACGGTGACGCTGGTCTACTGGGTGGCCGAGATGCTGCGCTTCAAGCCCGCACGCGAAGCTGCGGCGGCGGCGCTGGTGTCGAACGACGCTGCGCGCCGCGCCGAGCTGACGAAGATGGGCATCGAGCGCATCGACGGCGACGTCACCGAGGCCAAGGGCAGGCTGCTGATGCAGCCCTGGTGGCTGGACTGGACCGCCGGGCTGTTCCCGGTGATCCTGATCGTCTTCCTGCTGCGTTCGTTCCTGTTCGAACCCTTCAAGATCCCCTCGGGCTCGATGATCCCGACGCTGCTGGTGGGCGACCTCATCCTCGTCAACAAATTCCACTATGGCGTGCGGCTGCCGGTAATCAACAAGAAGATCATCGCCAACAACGAACCGCAGCGCGGCGACGTCATGGTGTTCCGCTACCCGGTCGACACGCGCATGGACTACATCAAGCGCGTCGTCGGCCTGCCTGGC
>JAUYAJ010000289.1 GCA_030693565.1 Rubrivivax sp. | reverse complement strand
GGTGATCCGCCCGGCCTCGTTCTGCGGCGTCTTCGGCTTCAAGCCCAGCGCCGGGCTGATCCCGCGCAGCGGCGTGCTGACGCAGTCGCCAACGCTCGACCAGATCGGCGTCTACGGCCGCAGCGTGGCCGATGTCGCCTTGCTGGCCCAGGTGCTGGCCGGTCACGACGACGAAGACCCGGCCACGCGGCCGCGCGCAGCGCCGCCGCTGCGGGCGCTGGCGGCGCAAGAGCCGCCGCTGCCGCCCAGCCTGGCCTGGGTGGCAACGCCGTTCTGGGACCGGCTCGACGCCGACGCCCGCGCCGCCTTCGAAGTCCTGGGGGCGCTGCTGGGCGAGCGCATCTCGGCCTTCAACCTGCCCGGCACCGCGGCCAACGCCGTCGACTGGCACCGCACGGTGATGGAGGCCGAGATCGCCGGCTCCTTCGCCGACGAATACGAGCGCGGCCGCGAGCAGTTGTCAGCGTCGCTGCGCGGCCAGATCGAGCGCGGCCGCCAGATCAGCGCGGTCGACTACCGCCAAGCGCTGGCACGCGCGCCGCTGCTCGGCGACAGCCTGGACGCCTTGTTCGACCACTTCGACGCCATCGTCACGCCGGCAACCCTGGGCACCGCGCCGGCCGGTCTCGACGCCACCGGCGACCCGCTGCTGTGCACGCTGTGGACTTTTGCCGGCATGCCGGCGATCAGCCTGCCGCTGCTGCAAGGCGACAACGGGCTGCCGATCGGCGTTCAGCTCGTCGGCCGCCGCGGCGACGATGCCCGGCTGCTGCGCACCGCCGCCTGGCTGACGCGCGCCGTGCAGGCGGCGCGCTGATGCCGCCGCACGCTCGAATCACCTGGAGACAGACATGAAACTCTTATTCGGCCTCATCGGCGCCGCGCTGGTGATCGCCTTCCTGGGCAGCATCGCCATCAAGGTCAAGGAGCCGGCGATGATCGCCGTGATGGTCATCGGCGTCGTCATGATGTTGGTCGACCTCTGGCAAGCGCGCAACGAATCCGACACCTGAAACTCAGGCCAATGCGTCGTCAAGCACCTCGATCCAGTGCTTCACCGGCGTGCGGGTGCCGGACTGCAGGTGCTGGATGCAGCCGATGTTGGCCGAGATGATGGCGCGCGGCGCCACCGGCAACAGCTGGGCCAGCTTGCGGTCGCGCAGCGCGTAAGCCAGCTCGGGCTGCAGCACGCTGTAGGTGCCGGCCGAGCCGCAGCACAGGTGGCTCTCGCTGGCCGCCAGCTGGACCTCGAAGCCCAGCTCGCCCAGGTGGCGCTCGACGCCGCCGCGCAGTTGCTGACCATGCTGCAGCGTGCACGGCGGATGGAATACCAGCGTCCCGGCATCGACCCGGCCCAGCCGCGGTTTCAGCGCCGCGACCAGGTCGGGCAGCATTTCGCTCAGATCACGCGTCAGCTCGCCGATGCGCCGCGCCTTGTCGGCGTAGTCGGGGTCATGGGCCAGCGCGTGGCCGTATTCCTTGACGGTGACGCCGCAGCCCGAAGCGTTCATCACGATGGCCTCGACGCGGCCCGCCGAGGTCAGCCCCTCGACCAGCGGCCACCAGGCGTCGATGTTGCGCCGCATGTCGGCCAAGCCACCTTCGCTGTCGTTCAGATGGCTGCGAATCGCGCCGCAGCAGCCAGCGCCGTCGGCAACCAGGGTCTGGATGCCGGCGGCGTCGAGCACGCGCGCAGTGGCCGAGTTGATGTTGGGCATCATCGCCGGCTGCACGCAGCCCAGCAGCATCAAGACCTTGCGCTCGTGGGCCTGCGTCGGCCACTGGTGGGCGCGCGCACCGCCGGCGGCCGGCACCTTGTTCTTCAAGGCCGCCGGCAGCAAGGGCCGCAGCCACTGGCCCAGCTTCATCGCCGGGCCGAACAGTGACGAGGTCAGCCCTTCCTTGAGCAGCCAGCGCTTGGCCTTTTCGGCCGCCGGGCGTTCGACGCGCTGGTCGACGATCTGGCGCCCGATGTCGACCAGCTGACCGTACTGAACCCCGCGGGGGCAGGTGCTCTCGCAGTTGCGGCAGCTCAGGCAGCGGTCAAGGTGCACTTGCGTGCTGCGCGTCACCGGCGCGCCTTCTAGCACCTGCTTCATCAGGTAGATGCGCCCGCGCGGGCCGTCGAGCTCGTCGCCCAGCAACTGGTAGGTCGGGCAGGTGGCAGTGCAAAAGCCGCAGTGCACACATTTGCGCAGGATGGCCTCGGCCTGCTGGCCGGCGCGCGTGTTCTTGAATTCAGCGGCGAGTTGGGTTTGCATGGGGCGGGGTCGGGTTGACGGTTCACAAGGCGCGCAAGACCAGCGGCATCAGCAGCGAGGCCAGCAACACCTGCAGGCCGAGCGCCAGCGCGGCATAGGTGCCGGCGCGCGCGTCGACCTGCATCGCGCGCGCCGCGCCGATGCCGTGCGAGGCGGTGCCGAGCGCAAAGCCGCGCGCCTCTAGGCTGTGGATGCGCAGCCCATCGAGCAGGTATTTGGCACTGACGGCGCCGACCAGCCCGGTGAGCACGGCGAACACCGCCGCCAGCGCCGGGATGCCGCCGATCTGCTCGGCAATGCCCATCGCCACCGGCGCTGTCACCGACTTGGGGGCCAGCGACGCCAGCACCTGGGCCGGCAGGC
>JAUYAJ010000013.1 GCA_030693565.1 Rubrivivax sp. | reverse complement strand
CTTTTTTGCCGAAACCAGCGCCGGGGCGCCGAACACGCTGCGCGTGTTCCACGGCCGCGGCGGGACCGACGGGCGCGGCGGCGGCCCGGCCTACCAGGCCATCCTGGCGCAGCCGCCGGGCACGGTGAACGGCCAGATCCGGCTCACCGAACAAGGCGAGGTCATCGGCTCCAAGTACGCCAACCCCGAGATCGGCCGCCGCAACCTGGAAACCCTGGTCGCGGCAACGCTCGAAGCCACCTTGCTGCACCCGACCAAGACCGCGCCCAAGGCCTTCACCGACGCTGCCACGCGCATCAGCGAGGCCAGCTGCGCCGCCTACCGCAAGCTGGTCTACGAAACGCCAGGCTTCACCGACTACTTCTTCGCCGCAACGCCGATCCGCGAGATCGCCGAGCTCAACCTCGGTTCACGCCCGGCGTCGCGCCCCAAGGAAGGCCAGCCGGCGCGCGCGATCGAGAACCTGCGCGCCATCCCCTGGGGCTTCTCCTGGGGCCAGTGCCGGATGGCGCTGCCGGGCTGGTGCGGATTCGGCAGCGCCATCGAGGCCTTCGTCGGCAGCGGCGAGGGTCGCCCGGCGCAGGTCGAGCTGCTGCAGCGCATGCACCGCCAATGGCCGTTCTTCCGCGCCCTGCTGTCCAACCTGGACATGGTGCTGGCCAAGAGCGACCTGCGCATCGCCGCCCGCTATGTCGCGCTGGTCGAAGACCAGGCCAGCGGCAAGCGCATCTTCAAGGCCTTGCGCGCCGAGTGGCAGCGCAGCCACGACGCGCTGGCGCTGATCACCGGCCAGACCGAGCCGCTGCAGGCCAACGCGGCGCTGGCGCGCTCGATCGAGCACCGCTTCCCTTATCTCGACCCACTCAACCACTTGCAGGTGGAGTTGCTGCGCCGGCTGCGCCAGGCGCGGCCGGGCGACGCCGGCATCGAGCGGCTGCAGCGCGGCATCCATTTGTCGATCAACGGCATCGCCGCCGGGTTGCGCAACACCGGATGAGCAGGCAGCCCTTACGCGGCCACCGTCACATGGCCGCCGCCACCAACCCCGGTACAGTGCCCGCATCATCGACCCACCCGCCCACCTGATGCATCGCCGAACCGTTTCGTTCTTCCTGACCCTGCTGACGCTGATGGCGGCCGGGCTCACCAGCGCCCAGGCCCAGGACCGCTTCATCGTCGTCGCCTCGACGACGTCGACCGAGCAGTCGGGCCTGTTCGGCCACCTGCTGCCAATCTTCAAGCGCGCCACCGGCATCGACGTGCGGGTGGTGGCGCTGGGCACCGGCCAGGCGCTGGACAGCGGCCGCCGCGGCGACACCGATGTGGTCTTCGTCCACGACCCGGTGGCCGAGGAGAAGTTTGTCGCCGACGGCTTCGGTCTGCAGCGCCGGCCGGTCATGTACAACGACTTCATCGTCATCGGGCCGAAGACCGACCCGGCGGCGGTGCGCGGCGCCGACGTCACCGCGGCGCTGAAGAAGCTCGCTGCCAGCCCGGCGGGGTTCATCTCGCGCGGCGACAAGAGCGGCACCCACGCCGCCGAACTGCGCCACTGGAAAGCCGCCGGCGTCGACCTCGCCAGCGCCAAGCCGGCCGGCTACAAGGAATGCGGTTGCGGCATGGGCCCGGCGCTGAACATGGCCTCGTCGATGAACGCCTACCTGCTGGCCGACCGCGGCACCTGGCTCAACTTCAAGAACCGCGGTGACCTGGCTGTGCTGGTCGAAGGCGAAAAGCAGCTCTTCAACCAGTACGGCGTCATCGTCGTCAACCCGGCGCGCCACCCACATGTGAAGCTGGCGCTGGCGCAGACCTTCGCCGACTGGCTGGTCTCGGCAGCCGGCCAGGCGGCCGTGGCCAGCTACCGGATCGGCGGCGAACAGCTGTTCTTTCCCAACGCTGGGTCGTGAGTCCCCGGCGGCCTGGACCGCCGGGGTCGCCGCAGCCTGGTGAACCGGGCGACGAGGTCAGACGCCGCCCGTCTGCGGGTCAGGGCGCGACCGCCTTGGCCGCGTCCAGGAAGCCGCTGCCGTAGTACGGGTCACGGCCGTTCTTGCCCTGGTCGTCGGTGGCGCGGCGCAACTCGTTCTTCAGCGCCCCCACCGACAGGCCCGGGTTCTTCTGCTTGATCAGCGCGGCTACCGCAGCCGCTGCTGGCGCCGCCATCGAGGTGCCGGCAGCCCAGGAGTAACCGCCCGCCACGGTGCCGCCACGTGACGTCGACAACACCATGTCGAAGACCCAGCACGGCCGCGTCAGCGTTCCGGCGCCCAGCGGCACCGTGCAGTTCTCGTTGCCCGGATAGGCAAAGTCGCCGCCCGGCGCGGCCAGCGTGATGGCAGAAGTGCCGTAGTTGGTGTAGCTGGCGATGCGGCTGAAGTTGGTGGCGCCGGCGGCGAACAGCATCGGGCCGGTGGCCGAGATGGCCAGCCCATTGCCGCTTTGCGCTGGCGTGGCAATCAGGTTGCCGCTGTGGTCGAGGTCCAGGCTGCTGTTGCCCGCGGCCGAGATCACCAGCGTGCCGCGGCGCGACGCGGTGTTGACGGCGCGGTTCAGCGCCGACACCAGTTCGGCCGCTTCGCGGTCGCCGCGGTTGAATTCGGCGCCCAGGCTCATGTTGATGATGTCGGCGCGGCCGTCGCCCGACGCATACAAAATGGCCGCGATGACAGCGCCGAAACTGCCGCTGCCGCTGTGCAAGGCCTTGACCGGCACGATGGTGGCTTCGGGGGCGATGCCGACGACGCCGATGCCGTTGGCCGGCGCGGCGATGATGCCGGCGACGTGGGTGCCGTGCCAGAAGGTGCCGGTGTCGCAGTGCCACAGTTCCAGGCAGCCGTTGGGCGTGCCGGTGGCGAAGGACCGGGCAGCCACGGTGTCGATGTTGGCCGCCAGGTCGACATGGGCGCCGTAGATGCCGCCGTCGATCACTGCCACCCGCACGCCGCGGCCGGTGTAGCCGGCGGCCCAGGCTGCGGGCGCGCCTACCGCCTGCGGCGCCCACTGCACGGTGGCGTAGAAGGTGTCGGTGATCGTCGCCGGCACGGCGTCGAGGCGCAGTTCCTGTTCACGCACCGGCGGCGTGAAGTTGACGGCACGGTCGGGCGCGCCACTGCGCACTGCGCCGCCGGCCAGCACGCGCTTGAGGAAGTCCTTGCCCGGCGCGCTCACCAATGCCAGCCCCTCGGCATCGGCGTAGCGCACGCTGCCGCCAGCGGCGGCGACGGCAGCCTGCTGGGCAGCGCCCCAGCTGGCCGCCTGCAGCACGTAGTCCTGCGCCTGGGCGCTGCCGATGGCGGCGCACAGCGCGGCCAGCAGGGTCAGTGACATCAAGTTCTTCTTGTTCATCGTCGCTACTCCTCGGGTGGTTGGGCCAGGCGCCCGGCGGGCGCCGCGTCACGACCAGGGCTGGATCCTGCTTTGGTCGTCGGCGCCATGCTGGGCCGTTCGGCAGCCAGGGGCAAGAGGGGTGTTCCGCCCGCAGCCCTTGAGCAATGGGTGACAGAGGCACAGCCCCCTAACTTGCCGGCCCACGGGGCCTGGCGCAAGCACCTCAGTCCGTCTCAGCCCGCCCCACCCACCGCCAGCGCCTGGCGCACCGCCAGCAGTTGGCGGCGCGACACCGGCAGCCACTCGTCGGTGGCCGCCACGCGCACCGCCCAGCTGTCGGCGGCGTCATCGGCCGCGCCGTCGGCCGGCGCGCGGCGCGCCAGTTCGCGCACCGCGTCGCAAGCCACCACGGCGCTGCGGTGGATGCGCATGAAGCCCGGCCCGAGCCGCTGCTCCAGGTCGGCCAGCGCGTCGTCGAGCACATAGCTGCGCGCCGCCGTGCGCAAGGTGACGTACTTCAGCTCGGCGCGCAGGTAGAGCACATCAGCCAGCGGCACGCGCAGCACGCGGCCGCGGTCGCTGACCACCAGCACCGGCGCCAGCTCCGCTGGCGCGGCGCGGCGCTGCACCACGCGCAGCAAGGCGGTTTGCAAGCGGTCGCGGCGCACCGGTTTGGTCAGGTAGTCGGTGGCTTCAAGCTCGAAGGCGGCCAGCGCGTGCTCGGCATGCGCGCTGACGAAGATCACCGCCGGCGGCTCGGGCTGGCGGCGCAGCGCGTCGGCCAGCTGCAGCCCGCTGCGGCCCGGCATGCGGATGTCGAGCAGCACGGCATCGACCGCGTGCTGCTGCAGCAGCGCCGTGGCCTCGGCAGCGTCGGCGGCTTCGCCGACCACGGTCGATGCCGGCTCGTCCAGCGCCTCGATCAGGCTGCGCAGGCGCAGCCGCGCCAAGGCTTCGTCATCGACCAGCAGAACACGCAGCGTCATGTCAGCGGCAGCACGATGCGGACGTGGAACGAGTCGGCTTCGCGCCAGACCTCGCATTGCGCCGCGACGTCGTGCAGCAGGCGCAGGCGCTCGCGCACGTTGGCCAGCGCCATGCCGTGGCCGGGGTTGGGCGGCTCGTCGGGCACGGTGTTGCTGATCGTCACCACGACCTGGCCGCGCCGCGCCACCGTCTGCACGGCAACCCGCCCGCCGCCGACTGCCGGCTCGACACCATGGCGGACCGCGTTCTCGACCAGCGGTTGCAGCACCAGCGGCGGCACGCGGGCGCCGCCGGCTTTCGGGTCGATGTCCCAGCTGAGCTGCAGCCGCGGCCCGAAGCGCACCTGTTCGATCGCCAGGTAGCGCCGCGCCAGATCGACTTCGTCGGCCAGCGACACCGAACTGCCAGGCTCGGCCAGCGCAACGCGGAACAGCTCGGCCAGGTCTTCGAGCACACCTTCGGCGCGTGCCGGGTCGACGCGCACCAGCGCCAGCGCGGTGTTCAAGGCGTTGAAGAGGAAATGCGGACGGATGCGCGACTGCAGCTCGGCCAGCCGGGCCTGGGCATCGACCGGGTGCCAGATGCGCGCCCGCATCTCCAGCCAGGCCCAGATCAGCGCCGCCAGGCCGCCGCCACTGCACAGCACGCCCACCACGCGCAAGCCGCCGGCGGCATCGGCCAGTTCCACCGCCCACAGCGGCAGCCAGCCCAGCAGCGCTGTCAACGCGCCCAGACCGATCACCAGCGCCGCGCGCGCCGACGCCTGGCGCTGGCGCAGCAAAGGCCTGAGCGCGCACACGCCGATCAGCCACAAGCCAGTGCCGGTGATGCCGGCCAGCGCATGGGCCGCCTGGCGCGGGCCCCAGTCGGCCAGGCTGGTGGCCATCACCAATGCCGCCACCGCCAGCACCGCCTGCACCACCAGCACGGCGCGCAAGGCCAGCGCCGGGTGGCAGACGTCGAAGGCGGCCGCGGTCTGGGCCTGGCTGCGCGCGCGGTCCTCGGCCAGCGGGTCGAAGCGGGTGGCGGCAAAACTGGTCGTCGGCGCCCCCGGCGGCTGCGCCGTCTGCGGCCACAGGCTCTCGTCCCGGCCGGCAGTCGGCGGGAAGTCGGGGCGGGGGCGTTTCGGTGGCGACATGGCGGGCAAGGGGTGGCGCCGATAATAAGGACTCCCGATCCACCGCCACGCAACGCAACGCAGCACGCCATGTCCGCCAACCCACTCGACAACAAGTCCCAGGCCTGGTCGGCCCTGTTCAGCGAACCGATGAGCGCGCTGGTGCAGCGCTACACCGCCAGCGTCGGCTTCGACCAGCGCCTGTGGCGCGCCGACATCGACGGCAGCCTGGCGCATGCCGAGATGCTGGCCGCGCAAGCCATCATCGGCGCCGACGACCTCGCCGCCATCCAGCGCGGCATGGCGCAGATCAGCGCCGAGATCGAAGCCGGCAGCTTCGAGTGGAAGCTCGAGCTCGAAGACGTGCACCTGAACATCGAGGCCCGGCTGACCCAGCTCGTGGGCGACGCCGGCAAACGCCTGCAC
>JAUYAJ010000269.1 GCA_030693565.1 Rubrivivax sp. | reverse complement strand
TCATCCGCGCGCGCTACGACCCGAGCCAGTGGAACATCTACGGCGCGCAAGCCAGCGACGGTGACAACTGGCACCACGACTCCGGCCGCTGCCGCGAGTTGCTGAACGACAAGCTGCTGCGCCTGTGCCGTTATTTCGCCTACGTGCAGGTGGCCGAAGAAGAGCAGAACCTGTGGGAGGAATACACCCACTTGCTCGACGCCAACCGCCACTTCGCGATGCGCAAGGCCACGTCCGCGGACCAGATCTACCCGGTGTTCCGCGACTTGTTCAAGAAACAGGGGATGGCGGCATGAGCGCGTCGGGCCGCTCCCAAGCGCTCGCCCCGGAGCGCGCAGCGTGGAGGATAGTCCAGTGAACGCGACGCATGACGACCATGCCGGCGAGCCCGGCAACGAAAGGCGCATGCGCCACCAGCCCGAACTGATCCCAACGCTGGGTGACCGCCGCACGAGCGAGTGCCGAATGCGCGAGCCGCTGCCGACCCCGCCGCGCGCGGCCGAGCCGCTGCCCGGGCCGAGCGACTGGAACTTCGAGCTCGTCGAGCGCTACCACGAGGTCATTCGCGCGACCGCCGCGCGCTTCGGCCTGGACACCTACCCGAACCAGCTCGAGGTCATCACCGCCGAGCAGATGATGGACGCCTACGCCAGCGTGGGCATGCCGGTGAACTACCGCCATTGGAGTTACGGCAAGGAGTTCATCGCCACCGAGAAGAACTACAAGCGCGGCCACATGGGCCTGGCCTACGAGATCGTCATCAACTCCAACCCCTGCATCAGCTACCTGATGGAGGAGAACACGACGGCGATGCAAGCCCTGGTCATCGCCCACGCCGCTTATGGCCACAACAGCTTCTTCAAAGGCAACTACCTGTTCCGCATGTGGACCGACGCGGCGTCGATCATCGACTACCTGGTCTATGCCAAGAACTACGTCGCGCAGTGCGAGGAAAAGCACGGCCTGGACGCCGTCGAAGGCTTTCTCGACTCCTGCCACGCCCTGGCCAACCATGGCGTCGACCGCTACCGGCGGCCGAGCCGCAAGTCGCTGACCCAGGAACTGGCCGAGCGCCGCGACCGCGAGGACTACGCGCAGCTGCAGGTCAACGACATCTGGCGCACGCTGCCGCAGCGTCCCGGCAAGGCCGAGGAAGCGCGTGAGCTCAAGCGCTTTCCCGAAGAGCCGCAGGAGAACCTGCTCTATTTCATCGAAAAGAACGCGCCGCTGCTCGAGCCCTGGCAGCGCGAGGTCGTGCGCATCGTGCGCAAGGTTTCGCAGTACTTCTACCCGCAGCGCCAGACCCAGGTCATGAACGAAGGCTGGGCCACCTTCTGGCACCACAAGCTGCTCAACACCATGTACGACGACGGCCACCTCAGCGACGGCGTGATGATCGAGTGGCTCAAGTCGCACACCAACGTCGTCTACCAGCCGCCGGTCGGGCACCGCGCCTACAGCGGCATCAACCCCTATGCGCTCGGGTTCGCGATGTACACCGACATCAAGCGCATCTGCGACGCGCCGACCGACGAAGACCGGGCCTGGTTCCCTGACATTGCCGGCACGCCCTGGCTGCCGGCGCTGGACCAGGCGATGCGCAACTTCAAGGACGAAAGTTTCATCGGCCAGTACCTGAGCCCCAAGCTCATGCGCGACCTGCGCCTGTTCGCGATCCGCGACGACGAAGCCGACAGCGAACTCGAGGTCGCCGCGATCCACGACAACGCGGGTTACCGCCGGCTGCGCGAAACCTTGTCGCGCCAGTACGACCTTGGATCGCGCGAGCCCAACATCCAGGTCTGGGACGTCAATCGGCGCGGCGACCGTTCGCTGACGCTGCGCCACTTCCAGCACAACGGCCGGCCGCTGCACGACAGCGCGCAGGAAGTGATCAAGCATGTGGCGCGGCTGTGGGGCTTTGGCGTCCACCTGGAAAGCGCCAACGCCGCCGGCGAGGTTGCCAAGCGCTGGAGCGTCGCGGCGCCGAGCGACTGAACGCCGCGTGCTGACGTGAAAACGGCGGCCCGATGGGCCGCCGTTTCGTTGCGGTGCCGGGTGGCACCCGCACGTCGTTCAGCCGATGCGGCGCCGCGCCAAGCCTGCTGCCAGCAGGGCTGCGGCGACCAGTGCCAGACCACCGGGCTCGGGCACGGTGTTGCGGGCGACCTCAAAGTTCCAGGTTGTCGAGCCAGCGCTGGTTTCGAAGCGAACGTTGTCGACGGCACCTTCGAAGCCACCGCCGTTCCAGCCCGAACCGATGCCGATCGACAGACCGACCACCGACAGGTTGGACACCAAGCTATCCCAGTCGTCGAGCTGGCGATTGAAGACGCTGAAGGCACCAGGCAGGTTGCCGGTGCTCCAGAGGTTGCCTGTGTTGTAGTCCCAGCCTTCGGTGACCCAGGCGTCCAGCGGCGCCGCGCCGCCGCCGTTGTAGGCGCGCTCATAGACCAAGTAGCCGCCGACGGCAACGTTGTTGACGACGCCGCTGACCATCAGCCGCAGCACCGGGTGCAGGTCGGCGCTGGTGACGCCGCTGCTGCTGTCGCGGTACCAGTCGAAGCCCATGCCGGTGACGCTGCTGGCGGCAACGGCCGTGCCGAACAGGATTTCGAGGTCGCCCTTGTAGGCGCCGGCACCGCCGCTGCCGCTGAAGTAGGCCGAGCCGGTGCCGCTGCGCGCATAGTCGGTGGTGACACCCGCAGTCCCGTTGCCGCCCACATTGCGCTGCACCCATTGGTCGGCCACGTAGGCGGCACTGGCGCGGTTGGCGCCGCCGCTGGCGCCAGTGACCGTCGTGGTGGTGCCGAAAACCGGGCCTGCCAGGGTGGTGGTCGCTGCCGTGCCCCCGCCAAAGGCGCCGTTGAGTGCGCTGAGCGAGCTGTCCAGCACGGTGACGGTGGCTGCGTGAGCCGTCATCGTCGAGGCTGCGAGCAGCGCGGCGAGGCCTAGGGCCCGAGGGAACGAGATCGTCTTCATTTCCGGTGTCCTCCGTTGGTTTCGGTGAATCAGCGACAGATGATTGGCATTGAAGTATGCGAAATCATGGGAAGCAAGTTTCGGGCCGTGGGCTGGGCTGCCAACTTTTTTCTTTAGATATCAATGACATGGGTTGTCGTCGGCGCTCGGGCCGGCGACAGCGGGACTTGCACTGTCAAGAATGCCGACAGACGATTGACATTGATCAAAACCGAGGTCCAGGGGCCAGAGCCGGGCTTTGACGAGATGCTCACAACGCTCACTGGGCCGACGCTGAATGCCGCCCGCGTTGCGCATGAGTCCCAGCCTGCCGGCACAAGGCGGCAGGTCCGTCGGTGCGATCAGGGTCGCGATCGGACCGTTGTTCGCCGGCTCGACGACGGTTCGGCTTGTTTATGCTGTGCGGGCTTCGCTGCCGGCCGCGCGAGGCTTGTTGGCGCGCCGGCAGTCCACCCCACGCATCCAGGCGCCAGATGAACAGCCGATGTCGGCCGCTGCTCGGTACGCAGCATGTCGGTCATGCCAGGCAAGGCCATTGGTCGGGCCTGGCGGCGCTGTGCCTGCCGGGTTTGCAGGGCTGCGGCGACGGCCTGGGCGCTGCGGCATGGCCAGCCTTGCTGGCGGCCGCCTTGGCGGCCGCCTTGGCGGCCGCGGTGCTGTGGTTCTGGGCCCGCCGTCGCCGTGGTGACGAGCCGAGCGACTCGACACAGGCGCCGCTGCTGCTGTCGCGCGGAACCGCTCACCACCGGGTGCGGCTGGGCATTTACGTCGTCGTGCTGGCCGCCGGCGGGCTGAGCCTGCTGCAAGCCTGGCAGGCCGGCCGCTCCGAACGGCAACGTGCCTTCGACGCCGAGGTCGCGAATCTGGCGGGTGCCCAGCGCATGCTGAGCCAGCGCATCGGCCGTCAGGTCGGCGCCATCGACAGCCAGACCGGCGAGCCCTCGGCGGCGCCGCTTCGTGAGCTGGCACGCACGCTGGAGCAGGCGAACCGCGACGCGCTGCGGCTGGAGCAGTTGCTGGCGCAGGC
>JAUYAJ010000267.1 GCA_030693565.1 Rubrivivax sp. | reverse complement strand
AGCCGAAACAAACCGACACCGAACTGCCGACCCTCGAGATCTACCGCCGACCGCGACTCGAGGTCTACCGCCGCGCCGCCGATGGCCGGCTGCAGAAACAAGGAGATTGACATGACCCGACTGCTGGAAGGCATGTCCATTGGTGGCCGCATGGTCGCCACCGGCCGCACCTTCGACGACTTCAATCCCGCCGACGGCAGCGTCTGGGCGCGCGTGGCCGACGGCGGCCTGGCCGAGGCGCGCGCCGCCGTCGACGCGGCGCACGCGGCCTTTGCCGGCTGGTCGGCGCTGCCCTTCCACCAGCGCTCGCACTGCATGATCAAGGTCGCCGAAGTGTTCGAGCGGCGCAAGATGGAGATCGTCGCGGCGCTGCAGGCCGAGGGCGGCGGCTGGTTCGGCAAAGGCATGTTCGAGGCCGGCTACGTGCCCGAGGTGTTCTACGCCGCCGCGGCATCGAACTACGCCGCCATCGGCGAGGTGTTGCCGTCGGAAAACGGCAAGCTGTCGATGGCGATGCGCCGGGCGATGGGCGTCGTCACCGTCATCAGCCCTTGGAACTTTCCGGTCCTGCTGACGGCGCGCGGCATCGCTTTTGCCATCGCAGCGGGCAACTGCGTCGTCCTCAAGCCGTCGGAAGAAACGCCTTACACCGGCGGCCTGCTGTTCGCCGAGATCTTCAAGGAAGCCGGCGTGCCCGACGGCGTGCTCAACGTCGTCACCTGCTCGCGCGACAACGTCGTCGCGGTGGGCGACGAGCTGATCGACAACCCGCGCGTCAAAGGCATCTCGTTCACCGGCTCGACACCGGTCGGCCGCATGATCGCCGCCCGCGCCGGCGCGCACCTGAAGAAAGCCTGCGTCGAACTCGGCGGCAAGGACTCGCTGATCGTCTGCGACGACGCCGACATGGAGCGCGCCACCGCGGCGGCCAACTTCGGCAGCTTCATGCACCAGGGCCAGATCTGCATGTCGGTGGAAAAGGTGCTGGTGCACGAGAAGATCTTCGACGCATTCGTGCAGCGTTTTGTCGAGCGCGCCGCCAAGCTGAAGATGGGCGACCCGACCCACGACAAGTCGCATGTGATCGGCCCGCTGATCAACGACAAGCAGGCGGCCAAGGTCAAGGCACAGATCGAAGACGCCGTCGCCAAAGGCGCCAAGGTGCTGCTCGGCGGGCGTGTCCAGGGCCGCTTCGTCGAGCCCACCATCTTGCTCGGCGTGACGCCGCAGATGCTGGTCTACCAGGAAGAGACCTTCGGCCCGGTGGTGCCGGTGATCCCGTTCCGCAACGACGACGAAGCGGTGGCGATCGCCAACGACACAGAGTACGGCCTGTCGTCGGGCGTGATCACGCGCGACGAGCAGCGCGGCATGGCCATCGCGCACAAGCTCGACACCGGCATGTGCCACATCAACTGCTCGAGCGTGAACGACGAGCCGCACGTGCCTTTCGGCGGCGCCAAGGCCTCTGGCATGGGGCGCCACGGCGGCCGCTGGTCGCACGAAACCTTCACCGAGACGCGCTGGATCACGCTCGACCGCGGCGGTCGGCCTTACCCGCCGATGTTCTGAATGCGCGCCGAACCCGGAGACCCCCTGCCATGACCACTGCCACTTCTGCCTGGAATGGTGGCCCGCTGCTCGCCGGCAAGACCATCGTCGTCACCGGCTGCGCCTCGGGCATCGGACTGGAGACGGCGCGCGTGGCCAAGCTGATGGGCGCCACCGTGCTCGGTGTCGACCGCACGATGACGACGGCGCATGTCGACGAGCTCTACCGCGCCGACCTCGCCGACCCGCGCATGATCCAGGCCTTGATCGCCGCTTTGCCGGACGGTGTGAACGGCATCGCCAACGTCGCCGGCCTGCCGCCCACCGCTACGCCCGAGCTGGTGCTGAAGGTCAACCTGGTCGGCCTGAAGGCCTTCACGCTCGGCATGATCCCCAAGCTGGCCGACGGCGCGGCGATCGTCAACCTGGCCTCGCTGGCCGGCTTTGGCTGGGCCGCGCAGGTGCCGGCCATCCAGGCCAGCGCAGAGCTTGACTTCGACGGCGTGGCCGACTTCGTGCGCACCCATGACGCTGGCGCCGAAGGCGGGCGCTCCTACTTCTTCTCCAAGGAAGCGCTGGTGGCCTGGACGCTGCAGAACCGCTGGACCTGGCGCGAGCGCGGCATCCGCATGAACGCCGTCAGCCCGGGTCCGGTCGACACCCCCATCCTGGCCGACTTCATCGAGACCCTGGGCGCGCGCGCCGAAGAAGACATGCGGGTGATGGACCGGCCCGGCCGGCCAGCCGACATCGCCCCCGTCGTCGCCTTCCTGCTCAGCGACCTGAGCGGCTGGATTCGCGGCAGCAACATCCCGGTCGACGGCGGCATGTCGTCGCACATCCTCAGCAACCTCCACGGCCTCTGACCGAGCATCGCCATGAGCCTCATCATCACCTGGACCCTCGTCGTCCTCCTCGTCCTGGTCATCGCCGTCGTTCTGCTGGCCCGCTTCTTCGAACGTGCCACGCGCGAGACCAGCTTGCTGCGCACCGGACTCGGTGGCCGCCGCGTCGTCATGGACGGCGGTGTCGTTGCCATTCCCTACTTCCACCAGGTGTCGCGCATCAACATGCAGTCGCTGCGGCTCGAAGTGGGGCGCTCGGGCGAGGCGGCGCTGATCACCAAAGACAGGCTGCGCGTCGACGTCGGCGTCGAGTTCTACGTCTCGGTGCTGGCCAGCGAGGAAGGCATCGCACGCGCCGCCCAGACGCTGGGCAACCGCACCTTCGACGCCGCCAAGCTGCGTGAACTGATCGAAGGCAAGCTGATCGATGCCTTGCGCGCGGTGGCGGCGCGCTTCACGATGGACGACTTGCACGAGAACCGCGGCCGTTTTGTGGCCGAAGTGCGCGACAGCCTGCTCGAGTCGCTGGCGCGCAACGGCCTGGAGCTCGATTCGGTGTCGCTGACGGCGCTCGACCAGACGCCGTTCAAGGCGCTCGACGAGAACAACGCATTCAATGCCGTCGGCATGCGCAAGCTCGCCGAGGTGATCGCCACCTCGAAGAAGGAGCGCGCGGCGATCGACGCCGACGCCGAGGTATCGGTGCGCCGCGCCGCGATGGATGCGGCCCGGCGCAAGCTGCAGATCGACCTCGAAGAACAAACCGCGCAGATCGCCCAGGTGCAGCAGATCGAGACGCTGAAGGCGGCGCAGATGACCGAGGTCGTGCAGCGCAAGGCCGACAGCGAACTGGCCTCGGCGCGGGCGCGCATCGAGATGGAGCAGCAGATCCGCGCCGCCGACATCGCCAGCCAGCGCACGCTGGCGCTGGCCGAGCAGCAAAGCCAGATCGCGATCGCCGAGACCTCGCAGGCCGAGAGCCGGGCCCGCGCCGCCGCCGACGCCGCGCGCGCCGAGGCGGTGGGCGCTGCCGAGGCCATC
>JAUYAJ010000246.1 GCA_030693565.1 Rubrivivax sp. | reverse complement strand
AGGCAACAAAAAGCCCGCCATCAAGGCGGGCTTTTCACGACTACAGACTGACCTGGATCAGGCGTGCGCAGCGCGCAGCTTGAGCGAGAACTCCTGCAACGCGGCGATGCCACTGTCCTCGGCTTTGCGGCACCAGGCTTGCAGGTCGGCCACCAGTTGTTCGGCCGACACGTTGGTGCGCGTCCACAGCGAGCGCAGTTCCTCGCGCATCGCAACCAGCTTGGCCAGCTTCGGACTCTCACCGAGCGCGTTGGCCAGCTGCGGCTTGATGCCCTGGGGGATCTTGTCGTCGTCGCGGTGCAGCCAGGCCTGGGCCAGGCGCATGTCCTTGAAGCGCGCGCTGTTCTCGGCGCCCTGGGCCTTCAGCCGCTCGAGCTCGACGACCACGGCGCGGCGCATCTCGGTGGCGTACTTGGCCATCACTTCATAGCGGTTGGCGATGATCGCCTCGAGCGTCTTGCCGTCGGCAACAGTCTTCACCGCACCCAGCGCCAGCCGCGGCGGCGTCTTGCGCACCTTGGCCAGGCCGACGATCTCCAGCGTGCGGATGTACATCCAGCCGATGTCGAACTCGTAAGGCTTGACCGACAGCTTGGCCGAGGTCGGGTAGGTGTGGTGGTTGTTGTGCAACTCCTCGCCGCCGATCAGGATGCCCCAGGGCGAGATGTTGGTCGACGCGTCGACCGCCTCGAAGTTGCGGTAGCCCCAGTAGTGGCCGATGCCGTTGATGATGCCGGCCGCGGTGATCGGGATCCAGGCCATCTGCAGCGCCCAGACGACAACGCCGGCGGTGCTGAACAGCGCCACGTTGATGATCATCATCACGCCCACGCCCTGCCATGAAAAGCGGGTGTACAGGTTGCGTTCGATCCAGTCGTCCGGCGTGTTGTGGCCGTACTTGTCGATCGTTTCCTGGACCTTGGCCTCGGCGCGGTAGAGCTCGCTGCCGCGCAGCAGCACCGTCTTGATGCCGCGCGTGACTGGGCTGTGCGGGTCGTCGTGGGTCTCGCACTTGGCGTGGTGCTTGCGGTGGATGGCAACCCATTCCTTGGTCACCATGCCGGTGCTCAGCCAGAGCCAGCAGCGGAAGAAGTGCGACACGATCGGGTGCAGTTCCAGCGCCCGGTGCGCTTGCGAGCGGTGCAGGTAAATCGTCACCGCGGCGATCGTGACGTGCGTGAAGACCAGCGCAACGATGACGATCTGCCACACCGACAGTCCCAGCATGCCGTGCGCCAGCCATTCAACCAGCGCGTCGTGCACCCACCAGACCTCGTTCATAAATATGTGTCCTGCTTGATAACCTGGGGATTGTAGGTCGCCGGCTGCTGGTGCAGCTGCGGCAAACGCGTACAAAGGTCTTTCTGTTCTCGCCCGTAGCGGCTAACGCAGAAACAGATCGATGAAAAAGACGGCGTTTTTGCCGCCGATCAACGCCGTTGCCAGACGGCGGCGAAAAATCCGTCGGTCGCGTGGCGATGTGGCCACAAGCGCAGATACGGCCCCGACACCAGCTCGCCAGCGCGTTCGACGCGTGCGGCGGCCAGGGCGTCGGCCGCCGGCAAGACCTCGAAGCTGGCGCCATGGCTGGCGTCGAAGGCGGCGGCGACCTGCTCGTTCTCCTCGGCGAGCAGGCTGCAGGTGGCGTAGACCAGGCGCCCGCCGGGCTTGAGCAGCCGCGCCGCGCTGGCCAGGATCGCCGTCTGCTTGGCTTGCAGTTCGGCCACCGACTGCGGCGACTGGCGCCACTTCAGGTCGGGGTTGCGGCGCAGCGTGCCCAGCCCCGAACAAGGCGCGTCGATCAGCACGCGGTCGATCTTGCCCGACAGCCGCTTGACGCGATCGTCGCGCTCATGGGCCAGCTGGGCCGGGTGCACGTTCGACAAACCGCTGCGCGCCAGCCGCGGCTTCATCGCCTCGAGCCGATGACCCGAGGTGTCGAAGGCGTAGAGCCGCCCAGTGCTGCGCATCGCCGCGCCCAGCGCCAGCGTCTTGCCGCCGGCGCCGGCGCAGAAGTCCACCACCATCTCGCCGCGGTGAGCGTCTGTCAGCATGGCCAGCAGCTGGCTGCCTTCGTCCTGCACCTCGACGTCGCCACGGGTGAACAGCTCGAGCTTGTTCAGCGCCGGCTTGCCGGCGATGCGCAAGCCCCAGGGCGAAAACGGCGTCGGCTCGGCGACGACGCCGGCCTGCGCCAGCGCCGCCTGGACCTCGTCGCGTTTGGCCTTGAGGGCGTTGACGCGCAAGTCCAGCGGCGCCGCCTCGTTCAGCGCGGCCACCAGCGGCCAGAAGGCTTCGTCGCCCAGCTGGGTGCGCAAGGCGCCGGCCAGCCAGTCGGGCAGGTTGTGGCGCAGCTTGTCGGGCAAGGCGGCCGTATCGACCGTCTGCGCCTGCGCGCGCCACTGGTTTTCATGCTCGTCAAGGGCGCCGCGCAGGAAACTTTCGTTGCCCTGCCAGGCCAGGATCGCCAGCCGGCGCTCCAGCGGGCCATAGCCGCTTTGCGCCTGATGCTGGAGCAGCAGGCGCTGGCGCAGCACCGTGTAAGTGGTCTCGGCGAGCGCGTGGCGCTCACGCGGACCCAGGGTTCGATGCTGGCGGAAGAAGGCCGACACCACGGTGTCGGCGGGGGAGTCGAGCTTGAGAACCGCTCGCAAAAGGTCAGTCGTCAGGTCGAGCAAGGCGTTCGGGTGCATGACGCGATTATCCCCGCCGCCCTGCCCTCCCGCCGGCTAGGTCTCACATCAGCAGCAGCGACGCCCCGCCGCGATGCCTGACGAGGCCGCCCTGGAGGTCGAGTTGGCCTTCGACAAACCAGCGCACCGCCAGCGGGTAGATCACATGCTCGGCGGCCAGCACGCGCGCGGCCAGCGCGGCTTCGTCGTCGTCGGCATGCACCGGCAGCGCCGCCTGCATGACGATGGGGCCATGGTCGAGCTCGGGGGTGACGAAGTGCACCGTCGCCCCGGCCAGCTTGCAGCCGGCGGCGAGCACGCGCCTGTGGGTCTGCAGGCCGGTGAAGGCTGGCAGCAGCGAAGGGTGGATGTTGAGCAGTCGGCCGGCGTAATGCTGGACGAAGCCGTTGTCCAGGATGCGCATGAAGCCCGCCAGCGCCAGCAGGTCGGGCGCGTAGCCGTCGATCACCCGCGCCAGTTCGGCGCCGAAAGCGGCGCGGTCGGCGAACGCGCGATGGTCGACCACGGCGGTGGCGATGCCGCGTTCGGCGGCGAACTGCAGACCTTGCGCGCCCGGCCGGTCGCTGACGACGGCCGCGATGCGGGCGTCCCAGCCCTCGGCCGCGCAGCGCTGGACGATGGCCTCCATGTTGGAGCCGCGACCTGAGATGAGGATGACGATCGCCTTCATGGCGCCAGTTTAACGACCGCCCCCGGCGCCGCGGGCAGCAGGCTTAGGGGCCGTCCGTAGAATCCGGGCCTCTCGCCGCTGTTTCGGTGCCCTCCCGACCCGCCCCATGAAATCCCGCGTTCTCTCCGGCATGCGCCCCACCGGCGCCCTGCACCTCGGCCACTACCACGGCGCGCTGAAGAACTGGGTGCGGCTGCAGGACGAGTACGACTGCTACTACTTCGTCGCCGACTGGCATGCGCTGACCACGCATTACGAAAGCCGCGAGGTGATCGAGAAGAACGTCTACGACATGGTCGTCGACTGGCTCGCCGCCGGGCTGGACCCCGAGCGCTGCACCATCTTCATCCAGAGCCGCCTGCCCGAGCATGCCGAGCTGTTCACGCTGCTGGCGATGGGCACGCCGCTGGGCTGGCTGGAACGCGTGCCGACCTACAAAGACCAGATCGACAAGCTCAAGGACCACGACCTGGCGACCTACGGCTTTCTGGGCTACCCGCTGCTGCAGGCGGCCGACATCCTGATCTACAAAGCCACCTACGTGCCGGTGGGCGAGGACCAGGCTTCACATGTGGAGCTGACGCGCGAGGTCGCGCGCCGCTTCAACCACTTGTACGGCCGCGCCGCCGACTTCGAAGTCAAAGCCGCTGGTGCGCTGGCCAAGCTGGCCAAGGACGACGCGCGTTACTTCGAAAAGCAACGCAAAGCCTTTGGCGAGACCGGCGCCGCCGACGCGCTGGCCAAGGGCGAAGGCATGGTCCGCAAGGCCGCGGCCAGCGTCGAAGGCTGGACCGACGACGACAGCGAGCTGCTGCTCGGCCACTTGCGCGGCGCCGGCAAGACCATCCTCGTCGAGCCACAGGCGCTGCACACCGAGGTCGCCAAGCTGCCCGGCCTGGACGGCGCCAAGATGAGCAAGAGCTACGGCAACGCAGTGCTGATGCGCGAAGCGCCGGGCGTCGTCGAAAAGAAGATCCGCGGCATGATGACCGACCCGGCACGCGCGCGTCGCACCGACCCTGGCGACCCGCAGAAGTGCCCGGTCTGGCAGTTCCACAAGGTCTACAGCGACGCCGCCACCCAGGACTGGGTGGTCAAGGGCTGCACCACGGCCGGCATCGGCTGCCTGGACTGCAAGCAGCCGGTGATCGACGCCATCGTGCGCGAGCAGCAGCCCTGGCGCGAGCGCGCCGAGACCTATCTGGCCAACCCCAAGCAGGTGCACTGGATCGTCGAGATGGGCACCGAGCGCGCGCGCACGATCGCCAAGCAGACCATGCGCGACGTGCGCGACGCGATGGGCTTGAACTACTGAGGCCCGCGCGCGCGGCGGCCGACCGATGTCGACGAACGCGCAGCGCCTGGCCTGGCACGAGCAACTCGTGCAGGCCTTGCTCGGCGGCCCGGCGCTGGCCGGCCCCCCGGACCAGCGCAAACTGATCCAGACCCACATCTCCAGCCTGGTGTTGGCCGGCGACGAGACCTGGAAGCTGCGCAAGCCGCTGCAGCTGGACTTCCTGGACTTCTCGACCACCGCGCTGCGCCGGGCTGATTGCGAGGCCGAGTTGCGGCTCAACCGCCGCACCGCGCCAGCGCTCTACCTGGACGTGCTGCCGGTCACCGGCAGCGCGCAGGCGCCGCACATCGGCGGCGCTGCCGAAGACGCCATCGACTGGGTGCTGCGCATGCGCCGCTTCGAC
>JAUYAJ010000239.1 GCA_030693565.1 Rubrivivax sp. | reverse complement strand
TTCGAAGTCCAGAAGACCATCGCCGAAACCAACCACGGCCTCGTCGAGTACATGGTGGTGACGAACGTGAAGTGGTGGGACGGCCTGCCGCCCGACATCCGCAAAGGCCTGGCCGAAGCGATGAAGGAAGCCACGGTCTACGCCAACAAGCTGGCCGCCGACATCAACGATGCCGACCGCAAGAAGATCGCCGGCGCCGGCAAGGCCAAGATCCAGAAGCTGTGCAAAGAAGACGTCGCGGCCTGGCGCAAGGCGATGGAGCCGGTGTGGAAGAAATTCGAAGGCGACATCGGGCGTGACCTGATCGACGCCGCGCTGAAGTCCAACAAGTAAGCACCAACCCGAAGGGCCCGCAACCGGGCCCTTCGCACATCCCATGCGCTGGCTCGAACACCTCGAGGAAGGCCTGATCACCTTCCTGATGGCGGCGATGACGCTGGTCACCTTCATGCAGGTGATCGCACGCTACGTCTTCAACTACAGCTTCGTCTGGGCGCTCGAACTCGTCGGCGTGATGTTCGCCTGGCTGATCTTCATCGGCATGTCCTACGGCGTGCGGGTCGGCGCCCACATCGGCATCGACGCGGTGATCAAGTCGCTGGGCGCCAGCGCGGCGCGCTGGGTCGGCGCCGTCGCCGCTGCGCTGTGCGTGCTGTACGCCGGCATCGTCATGGTCGGTGGCTTCCAGTACACGATGAAGATGTACGAGGTCGGCATCCTGATGCAGGACCTGCCTTTCCAGCAGTGGATCCCGCGCGCCATCCTGCCGCTGGGCTTCGCGCTGCTGGGATTGCGCTTCGCGCAGGTGCTCTACCGCATCGCCAGCGGCCAGGAGGCTCATCTGCTGGGCGATGAAGCGAAGGACGCGCTCAAGCTCAAGCAGACCGACGACAACGGCGGAGCCGCACGATGACGACGACGTTTCTGTTCGTGCTGCTGTTCGCCTTCATGCTGCTGGGCATGCCCGTCGCGGTGGCGCTGGGGCTGTCGTCGCTGCTGACGATCCTGTTCTTCGCCCAGGACTCGCTGGCTTCGCTGTCGCTCAAGCTGTTCGAGACCTCGGAGCACTACACGCTGCTGGCGATCCCGTTCTTCATCCTCAGCGGCGCCTTCATGACCACCGGGGGCGTCGCCAAACGCATGATCCGCTTCGCCAACGCCTGCATCGGCCACCTGCGCGGCGGGCTGGCGATGGCCTCGGTCATGGCCTGCATGCTGTTCGCCGCGGTCTCGGGCTCGTCGCCGGCGACCGTGGTCGCGGTCGGCTCGATCGTCATCGCCGGCATGGTCAAGGCGGGCTATCCGCAGCCCTTTGCCGCCGGCGTGATCTGCAACGCCGGCACGCTGGGCATCCTGATTCCGCCGTCGATCGTGATGGTGGTCTACGGTGCCGCCACCGAGACTTCGGTGGGCAAGCTGTTCATGGCCGGCGTGGTGCCGGGCCTCATGCTCGGCCTGATGCTGATGGTGGCGATCTACCTGCGCGCCCGCCACCTCGACCTGCCCAAGCAGCCGCGCGCGTCGACAGGCGACATCCTGCGCTCGGGGCGCGATTCGCTGTGGGGGCTGCTGCTGATCGTCATCATCCTGGGCGGCATCTACGGCGGCGTCTTCACGCCGACCGAGGCTGCCGCGGTGGCCGCGGTCTACGCCTTCTTCATCGCCGTCTTCGTCTACCGCGACGTCGGCATGAAGCAAGTGCCCACGGTGATGTTGGACGCCGGCAAGGTGACGGTGATGCTGATGTTCATCGTCGCCAACGCGCTGCTGTTCGCCCATGTGCTGACCACCGAACGCATCCCGCAGGCGATCGCCGAGGTCATCATCGGCTGGGGCATGGCGGACTGGCAGTTCCTGATCATCGTCAACATCCTGCTGCTGGTGGCCGGCATGTTCATGGAGCCCACCGGCATCATCCTGATCCTGGCGCCGATCCTGTTCCCGATTGCCACCCAGCTCGGCATCGACCCGGTGCACCTGGGCATCATCATGGTGGTGAACCTGGAGATCGGCATGGTCACGCCACCGATCGGCCTGAACCTGTTCGTCACCGCCGGCATCACCAACATGTCGATCATGCAGGTGGTGCGCGCGGCGCTGCCCTGGACGCTGGTGCTGATGGCCTTCCTGGTGCTCATCACCTACGTGCCGGCGATCACCTTGTGGCTGCCGGAGCTGCTGTTCTGAAGCCGCTCAGGCGCCGGCGGCGCCCTGGGCGCGCAGCCGGCGCCTGCGTTTGAGGCGCACGCGCAGGTGCCAGATGCCGTTGACCAGCAAGTAGATCAGCAGGCCAAAGCCGCAGGCGAACAGCACCAGGCCCAGCATCAGCGGCTTGCCCACGCTGGTCAGGCCGAGCCAGGCGCGCACGAACCAGTTTTCGTCGGCGTTCTCGGCGGCGGCTTCGACCTTGGCGTGCGCGGTCTTGCTGCCGTCGACGCCGAGCAAGGTGCAGCCGACGCGCCAGGCGGCGTAATACACCGGCGGGAAGGTGATCGGGTTGGTCACCAGCGTGCTGGCCACCGCCATCGGCACGTTGGCGCGCAGCATCACGGCGGCGGCGGCCGAGACCGGGATTTGCGCGATCGGGATCAGGAAGCCGAAGAAGACGCCGAGGGCCATGCCGATGGCGATGCCGCGCCGGCTCACGTGCCAGAGCCGCGGATGGTGCAGCGCCGGCCCGATCCAGCGCAGCCAGCGGTTCTCGCGCAAGGCTTGTTGGGTGGGCAGCAGGCGGTGCAGGCGTTCTTTGAGCGTGGGCACGGGTGACAGGTCGCAGCCACCCCATCTTAAGGGCTGGCTGGTGCTGCCAATCGGCTTCTCAGCGCGCCAGATAGGCGAGCAAACCCTTGAGCGTGAAGAGTTTGGGCATGTCGGCCTCGGGGATGGCGATGCCGGTGCGCTCGTTGAGCGCGACGACGAAGTTCAGGAAGTCCATCGAATCGAGGTCGAGTGCCTGGCGCAGGTCTTCGCCGTCGCCAACGCCGGACAGGTCGGCCTCGGGGGCGATGCCGGCCAGCACCTCGGCGGCAAGTTGGCGGATCTCGTTGGCGTTCATCGGCGTCTCCGTGGTCAAAGCGTGTCAGGCGATTGCAGCGCGCGGTCGATCGCGGCGAGCAACTGGCCGCCCAGGTGGCCGTCGCTGGCGCGGTGGTCAGCGGCCAGGCTGGCTTGCACCAGCGGCCGCGCCACGACCTGGCCGTCGACCACCCAGGGCCGCAGCGCGACCTGGCCGAAGCCAAGGATGGCCACCTGCGGCGGGTAGATGACGCCGTACACGCTGTCGGCGCCGCGCTCGCCCAGGCTGGTGACGGTGACGGTCGGGTCGGTGAGTTCCGAACTGCGCAGGCCGCCGCTGCGTGCGCGTTGCACGAGGTCGCGCAAGGCGTTCATCAGCTCGGGCAGGGTCTTGCGGTCGGCGTCGTGGATGGCGGGCGCCACCAGCCCGCCGCCGCGCAGCGAAATCGCCCAGCCCAGGTGCACGCCGGTGCCGGCACGCCAGGCGCCGTTCTCGTAGAAGCCGTTGAGCTGCTGCAGTTGCTGCAAGGCCAGTGCGGTGGCCTTGAGCAGCAGCACGGCGGGCAGCAGCCGTTCGGCCGGTCCGAGATCACGGTTGTGCGCCTGCAGCCAGCGGCTGGCGGCGTCGAAGTCCAGCGTGCTGCCGAGGTAGTAGTGCGGGATCTCGCGCTTGGAGCGGCTCATCGCGGCGGCGATGGCCTGGCGCATCTGCGCCGGGTCGAAGCCGGTCTTGGTGGCGCGCATGGGCGCCGCGGTGGTCGGGGCGGCTGGCACTGCCGCGGCGGCGCGCTCGACGTCGGCCAGCGTCAGCGCGCCGTCGACGCCGCTGCCCTGCAAGTCCTCCAGCGCCAGCCCGAGT
>JAUYAJ010000215.1 GCA_030693565.1 Rubrivivax sp. | reverse complement strand
TCAACTGTCAGCTCAATCGCCGGGGCAACTCGCAATTGCTCGCTCCAATGCAAACCGAAGTAGAGCATTGGAAACGGGTAACGTAATTAAGTTCCTTCAAGATTCAAACACTACACTAGAAACCGCAGTTGGACGCGCCCGAGTGGGCTGCGATGCGAGGCGCTGGTAAGGCGCGACGACGCTGCGGGCTCGTGCCCGCGAGGAGGAGCAACGCAGCCAGCGCCTCGTAGCGCGGCTCAATCGGGTGCGTAGCGCTCTCACCCAACAGGTGATGGCCTGCGCGATATCGAGGCCAGTCTGTCGGCGAACTCGACCAAGCTGTACGCGATGGGATTTCGTTCCGCGGTCAAGCGTTCGACGCTGGCCGGCGCCAACGAATCGCGCGACTGGCGCATCTGGGCGGACCTTGCGACCGTGCTGATCCGTCGTGCCCGCAAGCTCTACGCCAGCGAGTCGCTGGGTATCGAGCTGGACAACACCGTCTATGCCCTGGAGTCCAGCACCGTCGACCTGTGCCTGAGCCTGTTCGACTGGGCGCCGTTTCGCTCCACCAAGGCCGCTATCAAGCTGCATACGCTGCTGGGCCTGCGCGGGGCCATCCCTGCCTTCATCCACATCAGCGACGGCAAGATGGGCGACGTGAATGTGCTGGACATGCTGGCCTTCGAGGCCGGCGCGTTCTATGTCATGGACCGCGGCTACCTGGACTTCACCCGGCTGCATCGCCTGCATCAGTCCGGTGCCTTCTTCGTGACCCGCGCCAAGCGCGGCATGGACGCGCGTCGCGTCTACTCCAACCCCGTGGACCGCAGCACTGGTTTGATCTGCGATCAGCTCGTGATGCTGTCTGGCTACTACCCGGTTCGCAATTACCCTGAGCATTTGCGGCGCATCAGATTCAAGAACCCCGAGTCGGGCAAAACGCTGGTCTTCCTGACCAACAACACGGCATTGCCGGCGCTGACCATCTGCGCGCTCTACAAGAGCCGCTGGCAGGTCGAGCTGTTCTTCAAGTGGATCAAGCAGCACCTACGCATCAAGCATTTCCTGGGCAACAGCGAGAACGCCGTGAAGACGCAGGTGTGGTGCGCCGTGGCCACCTACGTGCTCATCGCCATCGTCAGGAAAGAACTTCAACTCGAGGCATCGATGTACACATGTCTACAGATCTTGTCGGTGTCCGTGTTCGAGAAAACCCAGCTTTCATGCGCCTTCCCAGGCGATGAGTCCACAACTGAACAGTCAGACGACGCTAAGCAGTTGATCTTGTTCAACTCTTAACCGGACAGTAGTGAGTAAAACTAGAGAATCATCTGCATCCGCTTGCGCCTGGCGAACCAGGCAAGCGCCGCCATTCCACCGAGCATCAGGGCCCAGGTCCGCGGCTCGGGAACAGGCAAGGCGCCGTAGATGCCGGGCGTTTCTCCGATCAGGTTGATGCCGACCACCAACGACGTCAATTCGGCATCAAACGTCGAACCGAAGTCGCCAGCGGCGATGGAAGGCAGCGCTGCGTCGATGCCGTTGGCTTGCGTCAGCACACTCAAAGTGGCGTCGATGAAAAGCGTGGCGCCGACCACTGTGACGATCTGCAGCCCGACCGGGCCGGTGTCGACTGCCCACTGCCGTGCACCAGTGGGGTCGTTCAACGGATAGGTCCACTGATCGAGGTATTGCAACTCAACCTCGCCGCTCACCCGATCAGCGAATCCCCATGCCTCATAGCGCCGCAGGTAGTTGTCGCCCGCATTGCCCCGGTAGGCGTGGGTGCTGATGAACCAGAATTCACCGAGCTCGCGGCCGCCGAAACCTGTGTCCGACACACGGTAATCGAGTCTCGTGTCAACACGACCAAAGCGTCCTGCGTCGACCAATCCGTCGAATGCCAGTGTCAGACTCAGCGTGATCGGTTCCCCGGCAGCCAATCCCGACACCCCCGGGTCCACGAGCACCGTCTTCTGATAGGCCGCCGCTGTTTGCCCGTAGGCGAGCGCTCCGCCCACGCCGGCGGAGGCGACCTCACTGGCGACGCGCAAGGTTTGGGTCGCCGCTGCCGCAGTGCCGGCCTGTGAACCGCTCACGGAACCAGTGGCGGTGCTGACGGCCCCCGTCACAGCATCAATGGCGGATTCATACTCATGGGACTGGCCGTCGACGGTGTCGAGCCTTACCGACTGCGAGGCACTCGCCACCGCCAGGCTCGGGATAACAAGCGCCAGCATGGTGGCACACAGCACTGCCGCCGAAGCCGACCAGGACGGAACAGGCGAAAAGTTCATCATGATTCATTCCCTTCACTGTGCCATTGCGCCGGGACGCACCTAACAGCCACGCGCCTGATGCACGCCGCAAACTTTAACCGGCCAAGGTTCGCTTGTCCGCGCCCACCCCCGCATACGAGTGGCGCGGCACACCCTTTTCACTGGTGGCTTGCAGTGAACCTGGAAAGGGCTCTGGGGAACGGGGTCTGGTCTCAAATTGCCCTCCGGCTCCATGCTGTGCAGACCGGCAATTTGGACGCGGAAACGATCCTTGAAAATCGCATCGTGGGGCAAGAGGATCGACGTTTCGGTGTTCCGGTAACAAGCACGACGGAAAGTCGGCCAGTTTGGGACTGTGGCCTGCCTCAATGCCATAGGCTGCCACGACGAGATAGCAGCATCTCCTGCTGCGGCTCGTAGGGGCGGTAGCTGATGGCCATGTCTATTCAACGCTCGCGCAGCTCACGAGACATCAGGGACTTCCCTTCTGCCGCCCACGCTCCTGGCCGATCGACACCGAACGGAAGCGCTGCGTGTCTTGCATCGGTGTAACGCGGTTACAGAGGCGCTTCAGTTGGTTGGAAGGGGGCGGCGCCCCGGAAGACCTGCAACCCTTGATTTCGTCGTCGCGAGGTCATTCCTTCACCTGCGCTGCGATGGTACTGGCCGTGATGGCGGGCTGCGCTTACGACCAGCCCGAGTGCCCACCAGCAGGTTGAACTGCTGAAAGATGTAGCCGATCTGATCGGCACGCACACGGTCGCGCCGGCCGACGGCCAGGACTCGCCAGTCCTGGCCCAGCAGGCAGACCTGTCCCGCCTGCGGCACCAGGACCCCGGCAGCCAGCGACAGCAAGGTGCTCTTGCCGCAGCCGCTGTCGCCGGGCAGCAGCACCCGTTCGCCGCGCTGCATGTGCAGGCGCTCGATGTCCAGCGTGTCGGCGCCGGCGCGCGGCCAGCGAACCCGCAGGCCATCGAGCGTCAGGGCCGCTGTGGCGGGGTCGATGCCTTCGCTCACCGCCCCAACTGGACCTTGCGCGCCGACCGCTTCAGCGTCACCTTGGCCTGGCCCTTCGGGCCGGCCACCTGCACGTTGATGCGCTGGATGCGCTTGTAGGCATCGAACAAGCCGATATCCAGCGTGCGCAGTTCACCGGGCTTGGCGCAGGTGAATTCGTAGCTGGCATCGAGGTCGGCATGTTCATCCTTGGCCGCCGGCTTGGCGCCGGGCTCCAGCACGGGTGCCTGCACCTCGGCCTTGTCCAGGGTGCACCCTGCGGCGGGGTCCATGACGAACAGCGGCGTCCCCTTGTCCGGACTGCGCAGCCGAGCCAGCACATCGGCCGCCGCCTTGCGCTCGGCGTCGGTGCGCGGCGCGCGCTCGAAGCCGAGCAGGTTGTCCAGCGGCGCTTCCATCGCGATCGTGAGCTTGTTGCCTTCGATGGCCACGCCGAGCTTGACGGCGCCGTGCTCATGGGCCTTGCCGGCGGCCCATGCCGTGCCAGCGCCCCCGCAGAGGGCGGCGGCAAGGACGATCATCGAGCGGGTCAGCGTGGGGCGTTGCATGGAGGCTCCTTCGGCAGGGGTGGTGAAGAGGGCGTCAGGCCTGCAAGGCCGCCGCCAGGCTGCGCGCGTTGTGCTCGAACAGCTGCAAGTAGGTCGCGGCGGGGCCGCCGGGCTTGGACAGCGCATCGGAGTAGAGCGTTCCGCCGACGCGCACGCCGCCCTCACGGCCGATGCGTTCGACCAGGCGCGGATCGCTGATGTTCTCGACGAAGATCGCGCGTACGCCGTCCTTCTTGATCTGGCGGATGAGCCGCGCCACGGCGGCTGCCGAGGGCTCGCTGTGCGTGCTCCAGGCCTGCGGCGCCAGGAAGTCCACGCCGTAGGCGCTGCCGAAGTAGCCGAAGGCGTCGTGCGAGGTGATCACGCGGCGCTGCGCGCGCGGCACGGCGCCCAGCCAGTCGCGCACCTGGGCGTCGAGCTGGTCGAGGCGCGCCACGTACTCGGCGCTGCGTCTGTCGATCTCGTCACGCCGGTGGGGCCAGCGCTGGGCGAAGGCTGCACTGATGTTGCCGGCGTAGCGCCTCGCCAGCGCCAGGTCTTGCCACATGTGGGGATCTGCATCGTGGTGGCCGCCTGTGCGCGGCTGGATGCCCTGGGTGGCCACGGCGACCGGGCCGCGGTAGCCCGACACCTTGACCATGCGCTCGATCCAGCCCTCGAAGCCCAGGCCGTTGATCAGCACCAGGTCGGCCTGTGCCAATCGCTTGCCGTCGGCCGGGCTGGGCTGGTAGACATGCGCATCGGAATCGGGCCCGACCAGCGATGTCACCTGGACGCCCGCCGGCGCGAGCTCTTGCGCCATGTCGGCCAGGATAGAGAAACTGGCGATGACGCGTGCCGCCGGGGCTTGCGCCCACAGGGCCGGTGGGTGCAAGGCGGCCAGCGTGGCGCCGGCCAGGCACAGGGTCTTGCGGCGGGTCAGTGTCATGGTGTTCAACGGGGGAAGTGAGAGGTGGCGCGCAGGCGCCGCGTGACGATGCCGTCGCGGGCGCCGAACAGCACCGAGGCGATGTAGGCCGCACCGCAGACCAGCACGATGCAGGGGCCCGAGGGCAGTTCGGCGTGGTAGCTCAGCAGCAGTCCGGCCGCGCCGGATGCGGCACCGATGCCTACCGACAAGGCCGCCATCGCCGGCAGGCTGGCGACCCAGAAGCGCGCGGCGGCGGCCGGCAGCATCATCAGGCCGACGGCCATCAGCGTGCCCAGGGCCTGGAAGGCGCTGACGAGGTTGGCCACCAGCAGCACCAGCAGCAGCATGTGGGCGCGCGCGCCGGGGCCGCCCACGCTGCGCAGGAAGCCGGGGTCGAAACTCTCCAGCACCAGCGGCCGGTACATCAGCGCCAGCGCAAACAGCGTGACGCTGGCCACCGCCGCGATCTGCAGCAGCGCTGCGTCGTCCACCGCCAGCACGCTGCCGAACAGCATGTGCATCAGGTCGACCTGACTGCCGCGCAGCGACACCAGTAGCACGCCCAGCGCCAGGGCGATCAGGTAGAAGGCCGCGAAGCTGGCGTCCTCGCGCTGCGGTGTGCTGCGGGTGACGAAGCCGGCCGCCAGCGCCACCGCCAGCGCGGCCACGAAACCGCCCAGGCTCATCGCCGGCAGCGACAACCCGGCCAGCAGGAATCCCGCCGCGGCCCCGGGCAGCACGGCATGCGCCATGGCATCGCCCACCAGACTCATGCGACGCAGCACCAGCACGCAGCCAATCGGTGCGCAGCCCAGCGACAGCGCCAGCGTGGCCACCAGCGCCCGACGCATGAACGGGAACTCGATGAACGGTTCCAGCAAGGACCCAAAGACCAGGCTCATGGGTACCCCTCGACAACCGCGTACGGCCGTCGATCCCCCGAGGGGATGCGAGCTTGCTTGGGGCGGCCCGGCGCGGCGCTCATGCCGACACCTCGCAGCGCGGTGCCGCCTCGTCCCAGGCCTCGGCCATCTGCCGCGCCTTGAACAGGTGTTCGGCCTTCAGCACCTCGGCCGTCGGCCCCCAGGCCACGCGTTCGCGGGCCAGCAAGAGCACTTGCTCGAAGTGCTCGCGCACCTGGTCCAGGTCGTGCAGCACGGCAATCACCGTGCGCGCCTCGCGCTGCCAGCGCTGCAGCAGGGCCAGCAGGTCGGCGGTGGTGCGGGCGTCGATGGCGTTGAAGGGCTCGTCCAGCAGGATCAGCCCGGCGTCCTGCATCAGCACGCGGGCGAACAGCACCCGCTGTGCCTGACCGGCCGACAACTCGCCCAACCAGCGTTGCCCGAACCCACTCAGGCCCACGGCGGCCAGTGCCCGGTCGACACCGGCGCGGTCTTCAGGCTGCAAGCCACCGAAGCTGCCGATGCGCGACCACAGGCCCATGGCCACCACCTCGTGCACGCGCACCGGAAAGCCGCGGTCCAGTGCCGAGGCCTGCGGCAGATAGGCCACGCGCTGCGCCGGGTCGCGCTCGATGCGGCCCTCGAAGTCGCGGATCGTGCCGCCCAGCGCGCCCAGCAGCGAGCTCTTGCCGGCGCCATTGGGCCCGACCACGGCCGTCAACATGCCGCCTCCGAACGCGCCGCTGAGGTGATGCACGGCCGGATGCCCGCGGTAGGACACCGTGAGGTCGCGCAGGGTGACGGCCGGGGCGCCGACAGCGTTCATCGCAGCGCCCAGACCACCGCCAGCCACAACACGCCGACGACGGCGCTGGCCAGCAGCAGGCGCAAACCGGCGCCGGCGCTCAGCACGGCCGCCCCCTCAGGTTCAGCTGCGGTGCCGGGGCGTGTGCGTGCCGGTGTGCGTGTGGCCGCCCGGATCGGACGCCTTGCGCCTGGCGGGCTTGTCCGCGGGCGCCACGCAGTCCACGCAGCGGCCGTACAGCGTCAGATCGTGATCTTCCACCGTGAAACCCTGCGGCGCCAGGCGCGAGAGGTCGCCGGGGCAGGCGTGCACGTCGAACACGCGCTGGCAATGGCGGCACTGGAAGTGATGGTGGTGTTGTTGCCCCACCAGTTCGAAGCGCGGGTTCTCGCCGGGCAGGTTCACTTGCTGCAGTTCGCCTTCTTCCACCAGCACCTTGAGGTTGCGGTACACGGTGGCGATGCCCAGTCCCGGCACATCGTGCCGGGCCGCTTCCAGCACCTCTTGCGGCAGCAGCGGGCGGGCGGCCAGCGAGATGGCGTCGCGGATGGCGCTGCGCTGGCGGGTGTTGCGTTCCATGCATCAAGGGTAGCGGATTCGGGAGGTGGTGACGCCGGGCGAAGGTGTCGCGGGGCCGGCGGGCGAGGCGCAAGGGTGCATCGGTCAGGCTCGGTGACAGTTTCTCTAATGATAAGGCAAACCCAGTATTGTCAACACTACTGAGATTGCATTACTATTACCATTACCATTACCGGCAACGCGCTGCATCACGACATTTCGAACATGAGCCCGCCACGCCTTTCGCTGAGCCCGCGCCGGGCCGCCCGAAGCGGGCGACGCCCCCTCGGGGGGCCGACGCCGCAGGCGCCCCAGGGGGCAGCCAAGGCCTGGCCGCCACACCCATCCATCACAACCGCAGAACTGAACCCATGATGACCCGCACGATCCGCCGCCGTCGCTGGCTGCTGAGCGGCCTCGCCTCTGTATGCATGCTCGCCGCGTGCGGCGGCGGCGTCGAACGCGAAGCAGAACACGAGCACGAGAACATCGCCATCGACAGCGCGGGGCGATTGGCAGTCGCGGAAATGAACGCCGCCACGCTGCGCATCCACGACCTGGACAGCGGCGCCGTCGATGCCAGCCACGTCATGCAAGGCGCCCCCTCGGCGGTGTATGCCAGCCCGGGCGGGCGCTACGCGGTGGTGCTGCAGCGCACGCAGGACCGGGTGCAGTTCGTCGACGGTGGCATCTGGCAGGAGGACCACGGCAACCACCTGCACGACTACAAGCAGGCCTCGCGCCTGCTGAGCTTCGCGCTCAATGGTGCAGCGCCCACGCACTACGACGTGCAGGCCGGCGTGCAGGCGGCCGTCTTCATGGACGGCAACGCATCCGCCACGCCGGTGCACAACGCCGGGGTGCGCCTGTTCACCGACGCCTCCATCGGTGCCGCCAGCACGGTGGCCTCGCTCGAGCTCTCGCTGCCGATCCACGGTCTGGCCGAGCCGGTGGGCGACAAGCTGCTGGCAGTGGCGCGCGCCGGCGACGCGCCCAACACCCTGCCCACCCACCTCGCGCTGTACCGGCGCAGCGGCAGCGGCTACACCTTCGTGCGCGAACTGCCCACGCGCTGCGACGGCATGCACGGCAGCTTCAGCTCAGGCAGCAGCACGCTCACGGGCTGCATGGGCGGCATGCTGCTCGTCAGGCACCCGACGGCCACCACGGTGAGCGACGGCCAGCTGCTCAGCACCGCCTTGCGGGTGGGCACGATCGCCGGCCACCCACGGTTGCCGGACCGCTTCATCGGCATCGCCACCGAAGGCGTCGCCCCGGCTCCGGTGACCACACGCTTCTACGCCGTCGACGGCGTAGCCGCCACGGTGGGCGAGTTCACGCCAGAAGGTTGGGCCACCGGCCGCGTGCGCCGCGCGCACGGCTTCGACCGCAGCGGGCAGCGATTCTTCATCGTCGACGACCAGGGCACGCTGATCGTGGCGCAGCGCCAGGGCGGCACCTGGGCCAGCCTGGCCCGGGTCACGGCAGCCATTCCGACCATGCCGACCGCCGCGCCTTGGCCTGCCATTGCGGCCAACGGCGCCAAGGACCAGGTCTACATCACCGACCCGGTGGCCCGGCAACTGATCGTGGTCAACAGCAGCACGGGCGCGGTGGTGACACGCCGCGACCTCGGTTACACGCCGTCGGCCATGGCCTGGCTGGGCATCACGCGCTAGGGCACACACCATGCAGAAAATCAACAGCCTGATCCTGGCCCTGTCGCTGGCCGTCGCCTGCGGCGGCGCGACAGCGCAGTCGGCCGGCAACTGGCAGTTCGGCGCCGTGCTCGACCTCACGCACAGCACTCGCCCGCTGGCGCTCGGCAGCCGCGACAAGGGGCTGCAACTGGGCCACAGCGACATCACGGCCAGCGGCCCCGTGGGCGCGCTCTTCAAGGCGCAGGTCGGCGCGATGTTCGAAACGCACGATGGCAAGCTGGAGAAAAGCATCGAGGAGGCCTGGGTCGAGACCACGCGCCTGCCCGTGGGCCTGCAGGCCCGCGTCGGCCGCTTCGCCTCGCAGATCGGCTACCTCAACCAGCAGCATCCGCATGCGGACGACTTCGTCGAGCGCCCGCTGCTGTACCGCGGCTTCTTCGGCGGGCACTGGAACGACGACGGCCTGCGCCTGAACTGGACCGCACCGACGCCGTTCTACCTGATGGTCGGTGCCGAGGCCTTCCGCGGCAAGCGCCTGGTCGAGGAAATCGCGAACAAGCCGCGCAACCCGGGCATCGCCACGTTCGTGGTCAAGACCGGGGCCGACCTGAACCGCTCCCACAGCTGGCAGCTGGGCCTGTCCCACATCCGCAGCCGGCGCGAGGCGGCGGTGGAAGAACACGGGCATGAAGAGGTCGAAGGCAACGCAGGGCACGACCACGACCATGCCCATGGCGCGCGGTTCAGCGGCCGCCAGACCTGGATGATCGACGCCACCTGGAAGTGGGCGCCCGGCGGCAACAACCGCGACCAGCAGGTGCGCCTGGGTTTCGAGGCGGCGCGCATCACCGGGCTGAACCGCTTTGCGGCGGCGGGCGACAGGCACGAGGCCAATGCGATCACGCTGGTGTGGCGCTTGCGCCCGGAGTGGGAGGTGGGGGCCCGGGCCGACTGGCTGCGCGCGCGCATGCCGCATGAGGATCACTTCGACAGCGTGCTGCTGCGCGAGCGCGCGGTGATGGTGGCCTGGAAACCCAGCCACATGCAGTCGCTGCGCCTGCAGTACACCCTGCAGCGTGACGCCGTGGGGTTCGAGAACCCGGCCAAGCGCTCAGTGCAACTGCAGTATGTGCTGGCCTTCGGGGCGCATGGTGCGCATGCCTACTAGACGCCGCCTCAAGGTTCTTGGCGCGGGTCTGTTGGGACTCGTCGGGTCGTGGCTGGTCACGCCAGCGGCCGCGTTCACGGTGTTCGCGTGCGAGCCCGAGTGGGCGGCGCTCACACGCGTGCTGATGCCCGCGGCGCGTGTGCATGTGGCCACCCATGTGGGGCAAGACCCGCATCACATCGAGGCTCGGCCCGCCCTCATCGCCCAGCTGCGCTCTGCCGATCTGGCGGTGTGCACCGGCGCGTCGCTGGAATCGGGTTGGTTGCCCACCTTGCAGGAGCGTGCCGGCAACGCCCGCGCGCGCGATGTCTTCTTTGCGTCGGACCACGTCGTGCTGATCGATCCCCAGCCCGGTGCCATCGGCACGCCCTGGGCCGGCGACGTGCATGCCCAGGGCAACCCGCACCTGCACTTGGATCCTCGCAACATGCTCGTGGTGGCGCGTGAACTGAGCCAGCGGCTGGGCAAGGAAGCGCCGGCCGAGCGCGCCGCCATCGAGCAGCGCCGCACGGCCTTCGAGACCCGCTGGCGCCAGCAGGTGGCCGAGTGGGAAACGCGCGCCGCGCCTTTGCGCGGCCAGCTGGTGGCGGCGCAGCACACGGGCTTCGGCTACCTGTGGCATTGGCTCGGCATGAAGCAGGCGGCCGACCTCGAACCCAAGCCCGGCATGTCGCCCACGCCGGGGCATCTGCAACGGCTGCTCGAGGGTCTGCGCGCCAAGCCACCGCTGGCGGTGGTGATCACCACTTACCAGGATCCACGCCCGGGCCGGTGGCTCACGGCGCAGCTGGCTGCCCAGGGTGCGGCAGTGGTCCCCTTGCTGGCCCTGCCGGCGACGGTGCCTGAAGGCGCGGGTGAGAAGGAGCTGGTTCAGTGGCTGGACGGCCTGCTGCGCGAACTGCTGCAGGCGGCCAGACGATGAGCAGCAGTACCCTGGCCTTGGACGCCTGGTTCCTGCTGCCGGTGGCCGCGTTGATGTTGGGGGTGCTGGCCCTCGCACCCTTGGGCGCGCAGGTGCTGGCGCGCGGTGTTGTCTTCATCGACCTGGCGGTCGCGCAGGCTGCGGCCGCTGCGGCGCTCTGGGCCGGTGCGCTCGTCGACCACCCCGACTGGTTGACCACCCAGGCCTTGGCCATCGGTGGTGCGTTGACATGCGCCGGTGCGGTCGCCTGGGTGTCGCGGCGTTGGCCCGGCCAGCGCGAAGCGCTGATCGGCTTGCTGTACGTGCTGGGCGCCAGCATCGCACTGCTGGGCTCGCGGCAGGACCCGCACGGCCGCGAGCGCATGTCCGAACTGCTGGCCGCCGACGTGCTGTGGGCGCAGTGGCCGCAGGTGGCCGTGCTGGCCGCCTGTGCCGCGGTGGTGCTCCTGCTCGGAGGGCGACTCGCACGCGACGCCATCTTCTTCCCGGTCTTCGCCGTCGTCGCGAGCCTGGCCGTGCCCGTGCTCGGCCTGTTCCTGGTATTCGCCGCGTTGATCGCGCCGGCGCTGTGGCAGCGCGCCGGCGCCTCGCGCGCCCAGGCCTGGGCTGGCGCGGTGGCGGCCTGCGGCGCGGGCCTGGCCGCGAGCTGGGTCTTCGATGCACCCAGCGGCGCCTGCGTGGCACTTGCACTGTCGGCCTACGGGGCCGCCAGCGCACTGCGCGGCGGTGGCGCCGAGCATCCCGGCCTTTCGTCACACGCGGCCGTGCAGGACCAAGCCCGATGAACCTGACCCCGGACCGTACGGGGGTCAGGTCTTGCCTTTTGCGTACGGGAGTCATGCGTACGGAGGTCTTCCCTATGCGGGAGGCAAATGACAAGACCTGACCCCGCCGCCGGACCCCGCCGCCGCAATGGAATCTCGCGCCCAGCTCCAGGCTCGTCACTCGTTGGATGAGACTGGCACTGCGCGCGGGCGTGATACCGTGGAACCATGCTCACGACCGTCTTCAGCATCCGCCCCTATGACCGCGAGTTCCTGGCACGTGCCAGTGCGGCGGGCCGCCATGAACTGGTCTTCCTCGACGCCCGCCTCGACGCGGACACGGCGGCGGCTGCCCAGGGCTCGCAGGCGGTGTGCGTGTTCGTCAACGACCAGGTCGACGCCGCCGTGCTGCATGCGCTGCATGCGAATGGGGTCCGGCTGGTGGCGCTGCGCTGCGCCGGTTTCAACCACGTCGACCTGGTTGCGGCCGCGGCTCTGGGCGTCGCCGTCGGGCGCGTGCTCGAATACTCGCCGCATGCGGTGGCGGAGCACACCGCGGCCCTGGTGCTCACGCTCAACCGCAAGATCCATCGCGCCCACGCCCGTGTGCGTGAAGGCAACTTCGCGCTCGAAGGCCTGCTCGGCTTCGACCTGCACGGCCGCACCGTGGGCATCGTCGGCACGGGCCGCATCGGCGCCTGCTTCGCGCGCATCATGGCCGGCTTCGGCTGCCGCGTGCTGGCCACGGCCCCGGACGTCAATCCGGAGTGCGAGGCTCTCGGCGTGCGCTACGTCGAACTGCCCGAACTGCTGCGCACGAGCGACATCCTCAGCCTGCACTGCCCGCTGACGCCGCAGACCCGGCATCTGATCGACGCCGCTGCGCTGGCCATGATGAAGCCGGGTGCGATGCTGATCAACACCAGCCGCGGCGCCGTGGTCGACACACGTGCCGTGATCCGTGCGCTGAAATCAGGGCAGCTCGGCAGCCTGGGGCTGGATGTCTACGAGGAAGAAGGCGATTTGTTCTTCCGCGACATGTCCGCCGAGGTCATCCACGACGACGTGTTCGCGCGCCTGCTCACCTTCCCCAATGTCGTCGTCACGGGCCACCAGGCCTTCTTCACCGAAGACGCGTTGAGCGCGATCGCGCAGTGCACCATCGCCAACCTCGACACCTTCGAGGCCGAGGGGCGCGCCCTGCACGCCGTGTCGGTCGAGCACCTCGCCTGAGGGGCCGGACAGGGTGCCAACGCCGATGCTGGTGTTCGCGGCTGCGGCGCCGATCCTGCTGATCCTCGGGCTGATGCTGGCGCTGCAATGGTCGGCCGCGCGCGCCGGACTCGTCGCGCTCGCGCTTGCAGGGTGGCTCGCGCACGCGCTCTTCGGGTTCGGTGGGTCGTCGCCGGGCGCGGATGCGGCGCAGGCCTACACCGGCGTCGCTGCCGAAGGCGGCTTCCTCGCGCTGACCATCCTGTGGATCCTGTGGCCGGCGCTTGCCCTTCACCGCCTGCAGCAGGACAGCGGCGCGATCGAGACCCTGCGCGGCGGCCTGTCGCGGCTGACCGCGCAGCCGGCCTTGCAGGCGCTGCTGGTGGGTTGGCTGCTCGCGCTGTTCTTCGAAGGCGCCGCCGGCTTCGGCACACCGGTGGCGCTGGCGGCGCCGATCCTCGTCGGGCTGGGCTTCGCACCGGTGCACGCGGTCGTGCTCGCGCTGCTCGGCCACGCTGCCGGTGTGTCGTTCGGCGCCCTTGGCACGCCGGTGCTCGCGCAGGTTGCCTTGACCGGCCTGGACGCGGTCGACATCGCGTGGCGCACGGCGCTGCTGCACGCACTGCTGGGTGCTGTCCTGATGGCCTTCTTCGTGCGCACGCTGGCCGCCAGTGGTCACGCGCCCGGCCGCGGCTGGGCCGCGCTGGCGGCCGCCGGCTTCCTGCTGCCGAGCCTGGCGTTGGCGGCGCTGGTCGGACCGGAGCTGGCCACCCTCGGCGGCGCTCTGATCGGCGGCGCCGTGTTCGTTGCGGCATTGCGCCGGCGCAGCGGCGGTGGTCAGGTGCCCGGACTGGCGCGCGCGCTCGCACCCTACGCGGTGCTGGTCGCCCTGGTCGTCGGCACGCGCGTGCTGCCCCCGCTGGCGCACGCGCTGGGTAGCGTTGCCGTCGACTGGCGGCTGTTCGATCGTTTTCAAGGGCGGATGCAGCCGCTGACGCACCCCGGCACGCTGCTGATGACCGCACTGCTGCTCGGCGCCGTGCTGCAGCGTGTACCGCTACCGGCCGTGGGCGCGGCGCTCGCGCACGCCGCGCGCCAGCTGGTGCCGGTGACCGCCGCCCTGCTGGCGATGCTCATGCTGTCGCGCCTGATGCTGCACGCCGGCCTGATCGGCACGCTCGAGCAGGCTGCCGTGCAGACGGTCGGCGCGGCCTGGCCGTGGGTCGCACCGGCCGTCGGCGCGCTGGGCAGCTTCGTGACCGGTTCGGCCACGGCGTCCAACGTGCTGTTCACGACGCTGCAGGCACAGACCGCGACCGCGCTGGCGCTGCCGGTGACGTCCATCGTCGCGGCGCAGGGCTTCGGTGCAGCCGTCGGCAACATCGTGTGTCCCCACAACATCGTTGCCGGGGCCGCCACCGTCGGGCTGGCCGGGCGCGAGGCCGTGATCCTTCGCCGCACGCTGCTGCCATGCCTGCTGTACCTCGCGCTGGGCGGTGCCGTC
>JAUYAJ010000213.1 GCA_030693565.1 Rubrivivax sp. | reverse complement strand
GCCTGGAGCGCCACCGCCACCAGGCCGAGGGCATAGGCATCGGCTTGTCGATCACCCAGCGCCTGGTCCGGCTGATGAATGGCGAACTCGGCGTGCGCAGCGAAAGGGACCAGGGCAGCGTGTTCTGGATCGAGCTGCCGGGCGCCGAGGCCGGTCCAGATGGCGCGGACCCCGCCGTCGCGGCCGGGCTCGACGGGCTGGCACCGAACCGGCATGCGCAAGGTCAGCGTGTGCTCTACATCGAGGACAACGCAGCCAACCTGAAGCTCGTGCGTGCGATGCTGCAGCTGTTGCCCAAGGTCACCGTGCTCGGCGCCGCCAGCGCCGCCGACGGCATGGCGCTGGCCCGCGCCGAGCTGCCGGACCTGATCCTGCTCGACATCGACCTGCCCGACATGAGCGGCCTGGACCTGCTGGCGCGGCTGCGCCATGAGCCCGGGCTGGCGCACACCGTGGTCATCGCGGTCTCGGCCAACGCCCAGCCGGCCGACATCGAGCGCGGTCTGCGCGCCGGCGTCGACGACTACCTGACCAAGCCGATCGACATCCACCAACTGCTCGTGCGCGTTCAGTCCGCACTGACGGCACCAGGACTCACCCCATGAATGCTGACGACGCGGATCTCCCAGGCGGCGCGCTCCGCGTGCTGGTGGTCGACGACGACATCGTCAGCCTGAAACTGATCGACCGGCTGCTCGCGCTGGCGGGGTTCGCCGCGCCGACGCTGGTGGCCGACGCGCGCACGCTGGCGGCGGCCTGCACCGACCAGGTGTTCGATGTCGTGCTGCTCGACCTGGCGATGCCGCATGTCGATGGCTGGCAGGTGATGGAGCTGCTGCGCCGCTGCTACGGCCCTATGGCGCCGCCGGTGATCGTGCTCACCGCGGACGCGCGGCGCAGCGTGCAGGTGAAGTCGATCTCGCTGGGCGCCTGCGACTTCGTCGCCAAGCCTTTCGATGCCGCCGAACTGCTGGCGCGGCTGCGCCGGCACGCCGGCATGCAGCGCGCGCGGCACGGTCTGCACGAGCAGATGGGCGCACTCGAATCGGTGGTCCGGGAGCGCACGCAGGAGGTCCGCCAATCGCAGCTGGAAATCGTGCAGCTGCTCGGCCGCGCTGCCGAGTTCAGAGACAACGAGACCGGCGCCCATGTCCTGCGCATGAGCCATGTCTCGGCCGTGCTCGCCGCCCGGCTCGGCTGGAGTGCGGCCGACTGCGAGCTGATGCTCCACGCCAGCCCGCTGCACGACATCGGCAAGATCGCCATCCCCGACAGCATCCTGCTCAAGCCCGGCCCGCTGACCGCCGACGAACGCCGGCAGATGCAGACCCACACGACAAAGGGCGCGGAAATCCTGAACTCGTCGACCAACGAGATGATCCGCCTGGCCGCCGAGATCGCGCTGTCGCACCACGAGCACTGGGACGGGAGCGGCTACCCGAACGCATTGTGCGGCGAGGCGATCCCGGCGTCGGCGCGCATCGTCGCGGTGGCCGATGTCTTCGACGCGCTGACCTCGCAGCGTCCCTACAAGGACGCCTGGTCGGTCGAGACCGCGCTCGACTACATCCGCCGGCAGGCAGGCCGGCAGTTCGAGCCCACGGTCGTCGACGCGCTGTGTGCGTCGATCGACGACGCCTTGGTGATCCGCGGGCAGTTCGCCGATGCACCCATCCAGGCTCCGGTCTGACGATCGCGTCGCCGGGTCGGTGCGCGCTGCGGCATTATCGTTACATATGTGACGATAATGCCTGCAGTCGCCGACCGCTCGCTCGCCCGCACCCACCGCCCTTGACGACGCGCCCATGCCGATCCCGACCCAGCCCGTGCCGGAGCCCGGCTTCCACGCCGCGGCGGCCTTGCGCCTGAGCCCGCCATCGGCCCCCAAGGCCGACGCGCTGGCCGGTGCGCGTGCGCGGGTGTGCCTGGTCGTCGCAGCGCTGGCCCGGGACGCCGCGCTGCGCGACTGGCTGCAGGCGCACGGCTGCGAATGCCTGTGCGTCGCCGACCTCGAATCCTTCGGATTGAGCTGCCACAGCGACAGCGAGCCCGGCGTGCTGATCGTCGACGCCACCGCCGACGCCGCCGCGTTCGCCGCGCTGCGGGCGGCGCGCGACCGCTGCCACTGCAACTTCCCGGTGATCTGGATCGCCGACTGGCACACGCTCGAGGCCCGGCTGGCCGCGCACCGTCTGGGTGTCGCCCATGTGCTGCTGCGCTCGTTCGAACATGCCCAGCTGTTCAGGCTGCTCGCCGAGCTCACGCAGAGCCCGGCCGATGCGATCCCACGCGTGCTTCTGCTCGGAGGGCCCGCAGCGCAAACGGCAGCGCTGGCGGCAGCCCTCGAGGCCGCCGGGATGGAGCCCCGGCTGCTCGACCGGGCCGCGCAGCTGCTGCCGGCGCTGGCGCAGTTCGAACCGAACGTGCTGGTCATCGACAGCCGACTGGCGGACTGCGACAGCGTGGAACTGGCGGCGATGCTGCGCGAGGACGCCGCGTCGAGCGACACGCTGGCGATCGTGCTGCTGCACGACGACGGCGACGCCGAGCGGGTGGTGCCGGCCGGCGTCGCGACGCTGCACCGGTCCGCGAGCGCCGAGCAGCTCGCCACCGTTTTGAAGAAGCGCGCCCTGCGCATGCGCCGGCTGCGCCACGTCTGGCAGGACTTGCGGCAGACCGTCTACGAGCGCGAACGCGAGCACCTGGCGCTGAACCAGCACGCGATCGTCAGCATCACCGACGCCCAGGGCGTCATCGGCTACGTCAACGACCGCTTCTGCCAGACCAGCGGCTACGCGCGAGCCGAACTGCTGGGCCGCAACCACCGCATCCTCAAGTCCGGCGCCCACGACGACGACTTCTATCGCGAGCTCTGGCGCACCATCGCCGGCGGCCAGGTCTGGCAGGGCGAGACCTGCAACCGCCGCAGCGACGGCCGCCTGTACTGGGTGGCGTCGACGATCACGCCACTGCTCGGCGCCGACGGCAAGCCCTACCAGTACATCTCGATCCGCACCGAGATCACCGGCGTCAAGCAAGCCGAGGCCGCGCTGCGCGAACAAAGCGAACAGCGCCAGCTCGTGATGACGGTCGCCGCCGAGCTGCTCGCCACCGGGGGCGCCGGCCTGGAAGACGCCATCACGCACACGCTCGCGACCGGCGCGCAGTTGCTCGGCGCCGACGGCGCGCGCCTGCTGCGCTTCACCGATGACGGCGTCTCGATGGCCCGGTTGCACGGCTGGCACGCCGGTGCCGCCGAAGGACGCGAAGCGGCGGCCAGGGACCATGCCCTCGCGCTGACACCTTGGTGGCAGCGGCAACTGGCCCAGGCGCTACCGGTCGTCGTGCCCGACATCGACGCGCTGCCGCCCGAGGCCGGCGCGGGCTGCGCGCTGCTGCGGGCCCAGGGCATCCGCGCGCTGCTGGCGGTGCCGCTGCAGCGTGACGGCAGGACCTTCGGCGTGCTCTGCTTCGAGTCGGCGCAGCGGGCAGGCCACTGGTCGGCTCCGCTGACCGATTTCGCGCGCATGCTGGCCGACCTGCTGACCAGCGCGCTGGCACGCCAGCAGGCCCAGCAGCAGTTGCACGACAGCATCGCGCTGCTCGACCGCATGGGCGAGGTGGCCGACGTCGGCGGCTGGGCGCTCGACGCCGGCAGCTGCGATCTGAGCTGGACGGCGCACACCTACCGGCTGCACGAACTGCCGCCCGGGCCGGCGCCGACGCTCGAGCAGGCGATCGCCTTCTACCCGCCCCAGGTGCAGCCGCTGGTCGAAGCGACCATCCGCGAAGCGCTGGCGAACGCCACCCCCTTCGACCTGGAACTGCCCTTCGTCACCGCCACCGGCCGTGCGCGCTGGGTGCGCGCGCTGGGCCGGCCCGAGCTCGAACAAGGCCGGGTGACGCGCCTGAACGGTGCCTTCGTCGACATCACGGCGCGGCGCGAAAGCGAGCAGGCACGGCTCGCCGTCGCCAGCGAGCTGCACACGATGCTCGAGGTCTTCCCGGGTTACGTCGCTCGCTCGAGCGACGACTTCCGCTACGAGTACGCCAACGAACGCTTCGCCGCGCTGTTCGGGCTGACGCCAGAAGCGCTGGTCGGCCGTCACGCGCGCGAGGTGATGGGCGAAGCGCGCTTCGCGCTGATGCGCCAGCGGCGCGAACAGATCGTCGCCAGCGGCCAGCCGATGAATTTCGAGACCTCGATCGCGCGCCCCGATGCGCCCGGGCGCCTGGACCTGCTGGCGACGCATTTCGCCGTCGCGCCGGCGCGTGCCGGCGGCCAGCGCAAGTTCTACCTTCTGGCGATCGACATCAGCGACCGCAAGCGCGCCGAGCAGGCGCTGGCGGCGCGCGAAGCCGAGTTGCGCGCCCTGCTCGACGCCTACCCCGGCGTGCTGGCACGCCTCGACGACGAGTTGCGCTACACCTACATCAATGAGCGCTTCCGCGCCGTGCTCGGCTTGCCCGAGGAGCAGATTGTCGGCAGCACGATAGGCGCGATCCTCGGGCCGGAGCGCGAAGCCGCGATCCGCGATCTGTTGCCGCGCGTGCACGCTGGGCTGCCGGTGCAGGTCGAGCGCCGCTACCCGGCGCCGGGCGGCGACGAACTGATCGTTCAGATGACCCTGGTCGGCGGACCCGACGCCGATCGGCCGGGCCACCGCATGCACTACGCCTTCGGCGCCGACGTCACCGAGCTGCAGCGCCAGCAGCAGCGGCTGGCGAGCATCATCGACGGCACCCATGCCGGCACCTGGGAGTGGAATCCGCACAGTGGCGAGCTGCGCTGCAACGCGCGCTGGGCCGAGATCGCGGGCTACGTCGCCGACGAGTTGCCGGCGACGAAGGCGGCCTGGCAGCGGCTGGTCCATCCCGATGACCTGGTGCGCTGCGAGGCCGCGCTGGCCTTGCACCTCGAAGGCCGCACACCACATTACGAATGCGAGGCGCGCATCCGCCACCGGCGCGGCCACTGGGTCTGGGTTGCCGACCGCGGCAGGCTCGCCGGGCGCAGCCGCGACGGCGCGCCGCTGTGGGTGCTGGGCACGCGCCAGGACATCAGCGAGCGCAAGCTCGCCGAAGAGCAACTCGTCGCCGCGCGCGACGAAGCGCAGCGTGCGAGCCGGGCCAAGAGCGAGTTCCTCGCCAGCATGAGCCACGAGCTGCGCACGCCGATGAACGCGATCCTCGGTTTCGGCCAGCTGCTGGAGATCGACCCCACGCTCGGCGCCCGCCAGCGCGACCAAGTGCAGGAAATCCTGCGCGGCGGACGCCACCTGCTGGAGCTGATCAACGACGTGCTCGACCTCGCCCGCGTCGAGTCGGCCCGGGTCGAACTGCGGATCGAAGCGGTGGACCTGGCCACCCTCGTCGCCGAATGCCTGGCGCTGGTCAAGCCGCTGGCCGTGGCGCGCCGGATCACCTTGCTCGCCGACGCGATGGCGGGGCGCAGCGTGCGCGCCGACCGGCTGCGCCTGCGCCAGGCCCTGGTCAACCTGCTGTCGAACGCGATCAAGTACAACTGCGTGGCGGGCATCGTCGAGGTGTCGGCCGGCGTCGCCGACGGCGGCTGGACGCGGCTGGCGGTGCGCGACACCGGGGCCGGGATTGCCGCCGACCGCATCGGCGAACTGTTCCAGCCCTTCAGCCGGCTCGGCGCGCAGGCCGGCCCGGTGGAGGGCACGGGCATCGGCCTGGTGATCACCCGGCGGCTCGTCGAGTTGATGGCCGGGCAAGTGGGCGTCGACAGTCGGCCCGGCCTTGGCTGTACGTTCTGGGTCGACCTGCCTGCCGATGAAGCGATGGCCGTTCCCGCAGAGCCGGTGGCCAC
>JAUYAJ010000201.1 GCA_030693565.1 Rubrivivax sp. | reverse complement strand
CTCGACATAGGTGGCCACATAGGCCGCAAACCAGTGCGCCGGATCGGTCTGCCGGTGCGCGGCGTGCAGTGCAGGGTAGCCACCGCGCCACAGGCAATCCTCCAGCGAACCCGACCGCGTGGTGGTCGCGAGTTCGCTCTGCGCCAGCGGCAACAGCGTGAGCATGCCGACGCGGCCCGCAAGGGACTGGCTGATGCCGTCCATGAGCCCGAACTGCTGCGATCCGGTCAGCACGAAGCGGCCCATCGCTGGTGCGGCGTCGGCGACGCCGAGCAGGTAAGGCATCAGTGCCGGCGCGCGCTGGACCTCGTCGAAGATCGCGCCAGCCTGGTAGCGGCGCAGGAAGCGCCGCGGGTCGGACAGCGCGAGCTCGCGCGTGTCGGGGTCTTCGAGATTGACGTAAGGCAGGTTGGCGAAGGTGCTGCGCGCCAGCGTGGTCTTGCCGGACTGGCGCGGGCCGGTGACGGCCAGCACCGGGAAGCCGCGCGCCAGCTGCGTCAGGGTGGTGGTGGCACGGCGCGGCAGCATTTGCACAGTTCGTACTGTTTCAAGATTGAACTTTGAAATTGTACAGAAGTGCTCAGACCCGCCTGGCCAGCGCCTGCAGCGTGCGCCCCAGCACGCCCAGGTCGGTCCACAGCGTTGCGCGCTCGGCGTAGTCGGCGGCGTGCTGCAGCTTGGCGGGCAAGATGTGGTCGATGTATTCGCGCTCGGGGTCGGCGGCCTGCGCCAGCCGCGCGGCTTCGTCGATGAAGACCAGCGACGACGGGTCGGTGATGCCCGGGCGCACGGCCAAGGCCCTCTCGCGCAGCGCCGGCGGGTAGTGCGCCACGTAGCGCGGCACCTCGGGGCGCGGGCCGACCAGGCTCATCGCGCCGCGTAGCACGTCGAAGAGTTGCGGCAGTTCGTCGACATGACTGCGCCGCAGCCAGGCGCCAGTGCGCGTGATGCGCGGGTCTGCGCCCACCGTCAGCGCCAGCCCGCGCGCCGGCGCGTCGGCCACCATGGTGCGGAACTTGTGGATCGTGAACAGTACGCCGTGGCGGCCCACACGCTGCTGGCGGAACAGCACCGGGCCGGGCGAGTCGAGCTTGACCGCCAGCGCCACCAGCAGCAGCAGCGGCGCCAGCAGCGCCAGTGCGCAGGCGGCCACCGCCAAGTCGAACAAGCGTTTGCTCATCGGGGGGTCCGGGCGCCGGTGCCCAGCCTCGTGCGCAAGAGCTTCACGCCGCCGTCAGCAGCACACGCTCGTGCGCTTCGAGCAAGGCGGCGAAGTCACGGTCGAAAGTGACGAGAGTCGCGCCAGCGCAGCGCGCCGCGGCCGCGATCCAGGCATCCTGCACCAGGTTGGCCGCCAGACGCTTGCCCCGACACAATGCGGCAAAGGCGGGCCACTCGGGTCCCAATGATTGCATCGTGCAGCCCGGCTGAGCCAGCAGGGCATCGATGAAGTCCAGCGACTCGGCTGCTGTCGCGGGCAGGTCGAAGACTCTCGCGTGCGTCACCAGGCGCACGAACGACGCGCAAACCATCGGCAGCAGCAGCAAGCGTCCGCCCTCGCCCAGGCCCGCCAGTTGCTCGAGCAACCAGCCGCGGGCCACGCCATGGTGCGGATGGTCGGCGCGGAAGGCCGCCACCAGCACGTTGACATCAGGCGTCAGCATCGGCCGCGTCCCACAACGCCCGGTTGCTACAGGGGTCTATGCCCGGTCGCAATCCCGTGCCACGGTCAAACACCGGCAACTGCGGCGTTCGCCGGCCCGCCCTGGGAGCCGCGCCTGCGGCGGCGCGCAGCCGCAGGCTCAAGCCTTCCTCGATCAAGCGCGTCAGTGACTTGCGCTCCAGCGCCGCGTGTGCCTTGGCCCGGGCCAGCAAGTCGTCGTCAAGGTTGAGCGTGGTCTTCACAATCAAATGATACAGATTTCTGTACTCGGTGAAATGCTGCTCCAGCAACCTGCTGCCGTCAACGCCCCAGCGCGGCGCGCACCGCGGCGGTCACGCGCTCGACATCGGTGCCTGTCATGCGGGTGTAGATCGGCAGGCTCAGCGTGCGCTCGAAGGCGTGCTGGCTGTGCGGAAAGTCGGCCGCGGCCAGCGCGTAGCGGTCGCGCCAGTACGGTTGCAGGTGGAGCGGGATGTAATGCACGCTGCAGCCGATGCCGGCGTCGAACAGGCGCTCGATGAAACGGTCGCGCTCAACGCCGGCGCCGTCGGCCAGCCGCAGCGCGTACAGGTGCCAGGCATGGGTCTGGCCCGCTGGCGGCAGTGGCGGTGTGATCAGTGGCAGGCCTGCGAAGGCTTGGTCGTAGAGCGCTGCGATCTGCGCGCGCCGCTGCTGGAAGGCCCGCGCCTTCTTCAGCTGGTGGATGCCCAGCGCGGCGGCGATGTCGGTCAGGTTGTACTTGAATCCCGGCGCCACGACTTCGTAGTACCAGCTCGGCACCTTGGCGGTGAAACGGTCGAAGGCGTCGCGGTTCATGCCGTGCAGGCGCATCACCTTGGCGCGCTGCGCCAGCGCTGCGTCGCGCGTCACCAGCATGCCGCCTTCGCCGGTGGTGATGGTCTTGTTGGCGTAGAAGCTGAACACGGTGGCGTCACTGGCCAGTGTGCCCACGAGTGCACCGCCGCTGGTGCTGGGCAGCGCATGGGCCGCGTCCTCGACCACTTTCAGGCCGTGGCGGCGCGCGATGTCCAGCAGCGCCGGCATGTCCGCCGCCAGGCCGGCGTAGTGCACCGGGATGATGGCCTTGGTGCGCGCCGTGATCGCAGCTTCTACCAAGGCCGGGGCTATGTTCAGCGTCGCCGGGTCGATGTCGACCAGCTTCACATCAGCACCCAGGTAGCGCACCACTTCGGCGGTGGCGGTAAAGGTGTGAGTGGTGGTGATGACTTCGTCGCCCGGGCCGATGCCCAGCGCTTCCAGCGCCAGGTGCAGGCCGGCGGTGGCCGAGTTGACGGCGATCGCGTGCAGGCCTTCGTCGCCCAGGAAGGCGCTGAAGTCGTGCTCGAAGCGCTTCGCCTTCGGGCCGGTGGTGATCCAGCCGGACTTCAAGGTGTCGACCACCTCGGCGATCTCGTCGTCGCCGATCTCGGGCAGCGCATAGGGCAGGAAATTTGTGCTCATCGGGGTTTCTCTATCCATGCCAGCACATGGGTGCGCAGCAGCGGCAAGGTGTTCAGCAGCGTGTACAGCGCCGGGTGCAGCCGGCACACGGCGCGCGCCAGCGGCGGCGCCAGCGTGACCCGGCGCGACGACAAACGCCCCTGCGGGAACAGCGTGCGCAAGCGCCGCAGCGGCATGCCGCGAACGTCGCGGTTGCGCGGATTATCGACGCGCAAGTCGTACCACAGCACCGCGCCGCCGGGCTTGAGCCAGGCCCACATCGCATCGGCCAGCCGCTGCTGGTAGGCGTCGTCGAGCAGCGACGAGAACACGGTGGCGACGAAGACGATGTCGAGCGACGCCGCCGGCAGCGCCAGCGCGAGCGCGTCGCCTTCGTGCAGCGCCAGCGCCGGCGGCAGCACGCGGCGCGCCTGCGCCCAGCGCTCGGGCAGCAGTTCGGCGCCGATCAGATGCTCCGGTGCAAAGCCCAGCCGCAGCAGTTCGAGCAGGTTGCCGCCAGCGCCGCAGCCCACTTCCAGCAGCCGCAGCGCCGCCAGATCATCGAGGCCCTGGCGCTTGAACAGCCGCAGCAGCGCGCGCTGGCGCTCCTGCAGCGTCATCCAGACATCGGGCTGGGTCGGCGCGTAGCGGTCGCCGGCCGTGCGGCGCGCGTAGCGCTCGGCCACAGCGCGCGCTTCGTCGTGGTGGCCGCTCATTCGCCCGCCCCCAGCGCCGCCAGAAAGCGCTGCGCCAGCACCGGGTAGGTGTGGTGGGCGATCACGAAGTCGCGCCCGCGCGCGCCCATCACCCGGCGCTCGCCGCCGTCCAGCGCCGCCAGTCGGCGCAGCGCCGCCGCCACCTCG
>JAUYAJ010000199.1 GCA_030693565.1 Rubrivivax sp. | reverse complement strand
TGCGGGCCATGGTGTGCTCTCGGGGTTCGTGACTGCGGGACGGCTCGGATCAGGCCGCTTCTTGGTGGCGGCCGGCCATCAAGATGGAAGCATGCAGGCGTGAGATGCCTTCGTTGGCAGCGCTCTTGCCATGGCTGGTGAGCAAGTTCCAGACGACGTCGTCGTCCATGCGGAAGCGGCACAGCAAGGTGTTGCCCGAGGCCATCTTCATCATCTGCGCCGGCGTCAGCATGTCGATCAGCACCGCGGTGTCCTCGCTGACGCCCAGGCGGTACAGCGCTTGTTCGCGGTCGCTGCGAACCAGGCTTTGCGCCAGCATCAGGTAGGACAGGTTGGCTTCACGGATCTCGGCGAGGATTTGGTCTGCGGTCATGTCTGTCTCCTGGGGGTTGGCATTGCGTTTCAGCGTGAAACGAACTGTAGGGATCGGAAATGAACCGTGACATCAGTCCAGTTCCGTCGCTGCGGTCCGCTTTCGTCCATCCGCCTTGTCAGGCAAATTCCTACAAGCGCCAGAGCGGCGCCTGCCACCGGGCGCTGACTGCCGCCTCAAGTCGCGCCATGGGTGGTCGATAACGGGTTGGATGCGCGCTGCGAAGCGCGCTCAGGACGTGAAAAGTTGAGCGCAAAACAGGCTTGACAAAATCCTAAAGTAGCCGCGAAAGACGGTCGATATCCCACCCAACGGGGCCGAGAAATCGACACCGTGGTCCGGTTGGACGGCAAACGCAGAGTCGAAAAGGAAACGACCAAGCTCTAGCCCTCCGACGCCGGGCGGTGCCCTCGGTGGTTGCCTGCCGCTGAGGGGTTGTTTGTATGTGGCGGGGTGGCCAGCTGCCAAGCCGCTTGCAAGCCGGCGCCGGAGCCGGGCATGTTTAACCGTTTAGGAGTTTTTCCATGGCTCAGACCATCAATACCAACCTGCTGTCGATCAATGCACAACGCAACATCGCGTCGTCGCAAGCCTCGCTCAGCGTCTCCATGCAGCGCCTGTCCTCAGGCCTGCGTCTCAACAGTGCCAAGGACGACGCCGCTGGCCTGGCCATCTCGGAGCGCATGAACGCCCAAGTTCGAGGCATGAACGTCGCCATCCGCAATGCCAACGACGGCATCTCGATGGCGCAGACCGCTGAAGGCGCGGCGTCGAAGATCGGCGACTCGCTGCAGCGCATGCGGGAACTGGCGGTGCAGTCAGCCAACGGCACCAACAACGGCAGCGACCGTGACAACCTGCAGACCGAATTCAAGGAGTTGCAAGCCGAAGTGACACGCCTGGTCGCCGGCACCAAGTTCAACGACCAGGTTCTGCTCAACGGCACCGGCGGAACCGGCGGCACCTTCACCTTCCAGATCGGCGCCGGCACCGACAGCGCCGACACGCTGGACGTCGTGATGGACGACTTGACGTCCACGGACACCGCGGTCGCGGCACTGGACATCTCAGGCGCCGACGCCACAGGTGCCACCTCGGCGCTGACGGCGCTGGACACTGCGATCGACGCGGTGACGACGGCACGGGCCAACTTCGGCGCGGTGCAAAACCGTTTCGACAGCGTGATCGCCAACCTGCAGGTCAACTCGGAAAACCTGACTTCCGCCCGGTCGCGCATCGTCGATGCCGACTTCGCGGTCGAGACGGCCAACCTGTCGCGGGCGCAGATCCTTCAACAAGCGGGCAACGCAATGATTGCCCAGGCGAACCAGCAGCCCCAACAAGTGCTGGCCTTGCTTCGAGGCTGATCCCCTCGATCCAGACGCCGCCGCGGCGCCGCTTTGAAGCGGCCGCGCAGCGCCCTTCCCCACCGCAGACAGCGTCGCGGGCCTCACGGCCCCGACGCTGTCTGTCTTTGTGCCGCTCACGCAGCGGATCCGATCTGTCGGGATTTCAGGCCCCTATTCAATCAATCGCCCGGACGCAGCGGCCAGAAAATGGCGAACATCAGGAGTACGGCTGTACCCCTGTTGTCCGGAGCGCTGACGGCCGGCCGACGACACCGCAAACGCGGCGTCGCCGACCAACCGCCGCACCACTGCGCCGGGCCGTGAGGTGAACCACCCGCACTTGGGGTGGTTTGCCAAAGCAGCCGGCGTGTTGCCGGGGTTACCGGTTCTTGAAGGAGTGCAAGGAAATGCCCCAGACGATCAATACCAACCTGGCGTCGCTGAACGCGCAGCGCAACCTGTCGACTTCGCAAGGTTCGCTGTCGACGTCAATGCAACGCCTGTCTTCCGGCCTTCGGGTCAACAGCGCCAAAGACGACGCCGCCGGCCTGGCGATTGCCGAACGCATGAACGCACAAGTGCGTGGCATGAACGTGGCGATGCGCAATGCCAACGACGCCATCTCGCTGTCGCAGACCGCTGAAGGTGCGATCGGCAAGATCGGCGACGCTTTGCAGCGCATGCGTGAGCTGGCCGTGCAGTCGGCCAACGGCAGCAACAACGCCGGCGACCGCGCCAACCTGCAAACCGAATTCGGCGAGCTGCGCCTGGAAGTGGCCCGACTGGTCGAAGGCACGCGGTTCAACGACACCGCGCTGTTCGACGGCACGACGACGACGTTCACGTTCCAGATCGGTGCCAACACGGTGGCCAACATCGACACCATCGACGTCGCTGGCACCGATCTCACCGCCAGCGTTCGCGACGCCGTCACCGCGCTGGACATCAGCACCGACGCCGACGCCGCGCGCGCTGCGATCAACGCGATCGACTTGTCGATCGACCAGGTGACCACCTCGCGCGCCCTCTACGGTGCGGCGCAGAACCGTTTCGAGACCGTGGTGATGAACCTGCAGGTGTCGGCGGAGAACCTGACCGCCGCCCGCAGCCGCATCATGGACGCCGACTTCGCGGTCGAAACGGCCAACCTGTCGCGGGCGCAGATCCTGCAGCAGGCCGGCAATGCGATGATCGCGCAGGCCAACGCGCTGCCACAGCAAGTGCTCAAGCTGCTGCAAGGTTGATGGCGGGCGGCGCGGCGCGCTCTGGCGCGACCGGCCGCACGCTGTCTTGAGCCGATGTTCTGGGCGCAGCTTGTCCGCACGCGCGGGCGGTGCCGGCTCAACTCGGGCTTGGGCATGCCGATAAAAGCATGATGAACCACGAGGACGATTGATGGCCACCCTGTCTTCACCCGGCTTGGGTAGCGGTCTGGACGTCAGCGGCATCGTCACCCAGTTGATGGCGCTGGAGCGCCGTCCAGTGACCTTGCAGCAGCAGCTGACGACGCGCTACGAGACGCAGTTGTCGGCCTTCGGCAAGCTGCAAAGCGCGATGACGACATTGCGCGACGCTGCTCGAAGCCTCACCGATGCCAGCACCTGGACGCCGACCACGGTGGCGAGCTCGAATGCCGCCGCCGTCACCGCGACCTCGACCGGCCTGGCCCCGCCCGGTAGCTACAGCATCGGCGTGACCAACCTGGCCGCGGCGCAGACCCTGGTCAGCGCCACCACCTTTGGCGCCAGCACCGCCAGTGTCGGCAGTGGCAGCCTGACCATCGAGCTGGGGCGCTGGAATGCCGGCCAGACCACGTTCACGCCCAAGGACGGCGTCACCGCCGTGACGGTGGACATCGCCAGCGGCAGTGATTCGCTGGCCGCCGTGCGCGACGCCATCAACGGCGCGGGCGCCGGCGTCACGGCGTCGATCGTCAACGACGCCAGTGGCGCCCGACTCTCGCTGCGCTCGACCAGCACCGGCGAGGCCAACGCCTTTCGCATCACCACCGTCGACGCCGACGACGGCATTCACGACGATGGCGCCGGTCTGTCGCGGCTGGCCTTCGACCCATCGAACGCCGTCAACCAGATGCAGCAGCGCCTGGCGGCGGCAAACGCCAACGCCGTCATCAATGGCGTGCCCATCAGCTCGGCCACCAACACGATGACCGACGTCATCGACGGCCTGACGGTGCAACTGTCCCAGGTGACGACGAGCAATGTCGACCTCACGGTCAACCGTGACAACGCCGCCATCAAGAAATCGGTCACCAACTTCTCGAGCGCCTACAACGACCTGCACAAGCTGATGCGCGAACAGACGCGCTTCGACGAAGGCAGCAAGAAGGCCGGCACCTTGCAAGGCGATCGTTCGGCAGTCTCCTTGATCTCCCAGGTGCGCTCACTGATCGGCGCCAGCAACGCCGCCAGCACCACGTTCACGCGCCTGTTCGACATCGGCCTGGAGCCGCAGAGAGACGGCAGCCTCAAGCTCAACGACGCCAAGCTCGACACGGCGGTTGGCCGCCTGCCCGAGCTCAAGGCCTTCTTCTCGCGCAACGAGACCGGCACCGAGTTCGACGGTTTTGGCGTGCTGCTGCGCGACTTCGGTACTGGCACTTTGGCCGCCGATGGCGTGCTGACGACGCGCCAGGACAACCTGCGCAACACCATCAAGCGCAGCAAGGACAGCGTCAGCCGCATGGAAGATCGCCTGGCCTTGACCGAGAAGCGGCTGCGCGATCAGTACTCGCGCCTGGACACCAACATGGCCAAGCTGACTTCGCTGCAAGGCTACGTCGGCCAGCAGATCACCAACTGGAACAAGAGCAGCGGCTGAGCGGCCTCGCGCCGCCGGCCCCGCTTGGTTTCCGGCTACCGACCACCGGCCGCCGCGCGCCGCGCGCCGCCCTTGCATCGATGGTCTCGCCAGCACGATCGAGGTGTTGCGACAGCCGCTCCGGCGCCCTTGTGGATCGTTGTTTCATCGGCAAGAGGGCGCGCTCCAAAAGCTGGCGCTAATCACCCTCAAGACACCCCGCCGGCCGTCGATAACTCCTTCATCGGGCTGCATCCCAAGCGCCCTCGCCCCATGGAGACATCAGCGATGTTCGGAACCGCCCAAACCCTGTCGCGCGCTGCGCACAACATGTCCAACCTGTACACGCACATCAGCGTCGAAGGTGCGGCATCCGGTGACCGTTCGGGCCACGAGCTGGTGGCCTTGTTGTTCGACGGCTTGCTCGCTGCCATCGCCCGCGGCCGCGGCGCCATCCAGACTGGCGACATCCCCGGCAAAGGCCGTGCCATCGCCAGCGCGCTGCGCATCATCGGCGAAGGCCTGCGCGCCGGACTGAACATGCGCGAAGGCGGCAACCTGGCGCGCGACCTCAACGACTTGTATGGCTACATCGAGCTGCGCCTGACGCAGGCCAATCTGCGCGGCGACGACGCCGCACTGGCCGAGTGCACGAACCTGGTGAAGACGCTGCGCGACGCCTGGTCCCAGATCGCGCCCCAGGTGCGCCGCGGGCTCTGATGCAGCTGCTGCCGCACTCCAAGCGAATGAACCGAACCCCGCGAATGACCGAAGGCGCTCCGATGAACGCAGAACTCCTGAGCTACTACGAAGCCATCGAGCAAGCCAGTGCCGACATGTTGTCGGCGGCGCGCACCGGCGACTGGGAGCAAGTCGTCAAGCTCGAAGGCGCTTGCGTGCTGCTGATCTCGCAGCTCAAGAATGCCGCCAAGGACAGCGCCATGGACCCGCAGCAATCGCGCACCAAGTCGCGCATCATGCAGCGCATCCTGGTCAACGACGCCGAGATCCGCCACCTGGCCGAGCCCTGGCTGCACGAGCTCGAAGACACGCTGGCGGGCCGGCGGCAAGTCTTGCACTGAGCGCTTGAGGCGGCGCGCCGGAGTCCTCTGATGTTCGACGACACCCGTCCCGCAGCGCTGGACGCCGCTGGCAGCGCCGACCCCTGGGGTCCGTTTCGCGTCGGCCGCCCCAGCGAGGTGCTGGCCTTGCTGCGCCAACTGCGCGACGCCAACGCGGCGGTGGTGCTGAGCGCACCCGGTGGCGTCTCCTATACCTGCACGCTGTGGGCTGTCGACCAGGCTCAGGGCCGGCTCAACTTCAGCGCCGACGACAGTCATCCGCAGTTGCAAAGCCTGCTCGCCGCCAACGAGGTCGTTGCCGTGGCCTACCTCGACAGCGTCAAGCTGCAGTTCGACCTCCAGGGCTTGCTGTTGATCCGCGGCGCCCAGGCCTGCGCGCTGCAAAGCGAGCTGCCAGCCCAGTTGCTGCGCTTCCAGCGTCGCGACGCCTACCGCGTGCGTGCGCCGCAGCGCCATGCCGCCAGTGCGCGGCTGCGCCATCCGGCCATCCCCGAGATGGCGCTGTGCCTGCGCGTCATCGACGTCAGCATCGGCGGCTGCGCGCTCGCCGTGCCCGCTGACGTGCCGCCGCTGCAGCCCGGCCATGTGCTGCACGGCGTTCGCATCGAACTCGACGCCGACACCCGCTTCGAGATCGGGCTGCAACTGCACCATGTGACCTCGATACAGCCCGATGAGACCGGCCTGCGGCTGGGTTGTGGCTGGTTGCGCCTGGAAGGCGGGGCCGAGCGTGCGCTGCAGCGCTACATCGACCTGGCGCAGCGGCGCCAGCGCCTGCTGGCGCCAGGATCGGCGTGAAGCCCGCCATGTTCACCAGCACCCAGAGCCCCGGCTTCACGCTCGTCGAGCTGGCGGTGGCGATGGCCATTGCCGTGCTGCTGGCCAGCACCGCGCTGCCGGCGCTTCAGGCCCAGCTGCGCCAGGCCCGGCGCGCCGACGCCGTCGCCGCCTTGAAGCGTGTGCAACTGGCGCAGGAGCGCTTTCACGGCCACCACGGGCGCTATGCGTCGCAGCTCGATGGCTTGATCGGCGCGGCATCGCCACGCAGCGACCAAGGCTTATACGACATCCGCCTGCAGGCGCTGGGCGGCGCCGCCTACCACGTCACTGCCAGCGTGCGCGCCGACGCGGCGCAGGCCGGCGACAGCGACTGCGCCGCCATCAGCCTGGTCGTCAACGAAGGCATCGCCGAGCACCGGCCGAGCCGTCAATGCTGGGGCCGCTGATGCTGGCCCCGCCGATGCATCCCACCCAAGGCTTGACGCTGATCGAGTTGATGATGGCGCTGGCCGTCGTCGCCATTCTGGCCGCGATGGCGGCGCCGTCGTTCGGCAGCCAGGTCAATCGCCAACGCCTCAAGGCCGCCGCCGAAGGGCTGGCCGCCGACCTCGCCGAAGCGCGCTTCGAGGCGGCCCGCCGTGGTCAGGCCTTGCATGTCGGCTTCAACGGCGGCGCCGACTGGTGCTACACCATCGCCACCGTCAGCGCTTGTGATTGCCGCACGGCTCAGCCTTGTCAGCTCAAGACCGTGCGCAGTGCCGACCTGCCGGGGGTTCAGCTGCTGCAGGCAGCCGACACCAGCTTCGACACCCAGGGCGCCAGCCCAGCGCCCGGAATCGCCTTGTGGCAGTCGGCCCGGGGTGAGCAGCTGCGGGTCGCTTCGACGTCCATGGGACGGGCGCGCATCTGCGCGCCTGCAGGCCCTGTCAGCGGCCATCCGGCCTGCTGAAGCGCGAAGTGATCACGCCATGAAGCGCCTCACCTTGCCGCTGCAACGCCTGTTCAGGCGCTGGCCCTTGCTGGCCTGGCTGCTGGTGGCGGCGATCGCGCACCTGGGCGTGACGACGGCGCTGGACCGCATCGCCGAACGCCATTTGCGCGCCGAGATCGAGGTCGCGGCGACCAGCTGGGCGGTGCTCACCACGCGCGCCGTGCCCGACCTCGAGCAGGTCCTGCGCGGCCGCATGGCAGCGAGCTGGATCCAGGACCGACTGGCGCAGATGCGCCATGGTGGTGAGGTTTTCCGCTTCCGCATCTTCGCCCCCGATGGCCGACTTCTGCTGCAGTCGGAGAACGCCGACCCGGACGCCGCGGCAGTCAGCCCCATGGCGCCGGCAAGCCAGGCAGCCTTGGCCGGCGCTGCGCGCGGGTACAACGTGGTCGAGTTGCACCGCGGCGACGGCGCGCGCGAGCCGGCGCTCTTCAGCGAATCCCATGTGCCGCTGCAACGCGACGGCCAGTTGCTCGGCGTGGTAGCCCTTTACGCCGATCAGACCGCTCGCGCCGAGGCCGTCGCCGTGGCTTTCCGCCATGTTGGCCTGTTGGTCGGCGGCGCCTTGCTGGCGGTGCTGGGTCTGGGCTACTGCCTGGCAAGGCGTCAATCGCGCCATGCGCAGGCGGCCGAAGCGCGGATTCGCTACCTGGCCCAGAACGATGCCTTGACCGGCATTGCCAACCGCGCCCGCTTTCAGGATTCGCTGCAGCTGGCCTGCTCGCGCCGTGTGCGCGGTGGCGCGGGACTGGCAGTGCTGTGCATCGACCTGGACGGCTTCAAGGACGTCAACGACAGCCTGGGTCACGGCGCCGGCGATGAAATGCTGCGTCAGGTGTCCAAGCGGCTCGGCCAGCTGGTGCGCAGCGGCGACGACATCGCCCGCCTGGGCGGTGACGAGTTCGCCGTGTTGCAGAGCGGCGTCGCCAACGGCGCCGATGTCTCGTCGCTGGCGCAGCGCATCGTCGAGGCCCTGGCCCAGCCCTACACGCTGGCCGGACAGCTGGCGCCTGGCAGTGCCAGCGTCGGCGTTGCCATCCATGGCACCGACGGCAGCGACCCCGACACTTTGCTGCGCCACGCCGAACTGGCTTTGCTGCGCGCCAAGAGTCAAGGCCGGCATGGCTACAGCTTCTACGACCCGGCGCTCGACCGCCAGCTGCAGGATCGACGCGAACTCACCCGCGACCTGCGCGAAGCGCTGGCCCGGCGTTCACTCAAGCTCCACTATCAGCCGATCTATGCCGGCGACGGCAAGACCTTGCGAGGCTACGAAGCCTTGTCGCGCTGGCCCCACCCCACCCGCGGTTTCGTCTCGACCGCCGAATTCGTGGCGCTGGCCGAAGCCACCGGGCTGATCGACGCGCTCGGCAGCTGGGTGCTGGCCGAAGCCTGCGCCGAAGCCGCGCGCTGGCCGGCACCGCTGTCGGTGGCGGTGAACCTGTCACCGCTGCAATTCCGCGCCGATGTCGACATCGCCGAACAGGTGGCTCAGGCGCTGGCCGCATCCGGGCTTGATGCCAGCCGGCTCGAGGTCGAGATCACCGAGTCGCTGCTGCTGAAGAACACCGACGCCGTGCTCGGCCAGTTGCAGCAGTTGCACGCCATGGGCGTGCGCGTGGCGATGGACGACTTCGGCACCGGCTACTCCAGCCTGGCCTACCTGTGGCGCTTCCCCTTCGACAAGGTCAAGATCGACCGCGCCTTCACGCAGAACCTGGGCGACGACGCCAAGGTCGACCTCATCGTGCGCTCCATCGTCACGCTGGCGCACTCACTGGGGATTCGGGTCAATGCCGAAGGCGTCGAAACGGCGGCCCAGATGGCGGCCTTGCGCGAGCAAGGCTGCGATGAACTGCAAGGTTTCCTGCTCGGCAGGCCGCAGCCGGCCGACCGCATTGCGCATCGTCTGCCTCAGGCCGCGTTCACGGCCGAAGTCCACGCCGCGCTCACACTTGCATGTTCATGATGTCGCTGTAGGCCGACACCAGGCGGTTGCGCACCTGCAGCGCGGCCTGGAATCCGACCTGGGACTTCTGCATCGCCACCATCGTCTCTTCGAGGCCGACGGTCGGGTTGTCCAGACTCAGCTCACGCTGCAGCCGCTGGGCCTCGGCCTGGGTCTGGCTGACCGACTGCAAGGCCTCGCTCATGGCGGTGCGAAAGCTGCCGCCCTCGGCCGCCGCCGCGGGTTTGGCCAGCGGCATGCCGTCCGGGCGCAAGCCAGCCCGCGCCACCGCCTGGTTGAAGTCGAAAGGCTTGATCCTCAGGTCCATGGTGGCGCTCCGGCGGTACTCGCTGCGCTGGCGCACCGTGAGTGCGGGCGGCGAGTGTCGGCACTGTAGGACGGCGGCGCGGCGCGCGAAGGTGCGAACAGCCGAGGCTTTGCCGGGCTTCTCGCACCACTGCAGCGTGGGGCGCGCACCAACAATCCGTCTTCATTGCTGGCCGGGCGTGTTTGCGCCTGCCGACCCGCTCGCTGACCTGGGATTCCCCCGCCGACATGGAACACGCCATCACGCCCCACCCCCACGCACAGCCTGCCATGGCCCCGCCCGGTCTGGGGGCGCGCATGGCCGCCTTGCCGGTGCGCGCCAAGCTGATGGCAGCTGTTGGCATCGCCGCGCTGCTGGCCGTGCTGGTGGCGATGTCGACCGGCGTGCGCCAGGGCGACTACAAGGTGCTGTTCGCCAACCTGTCCGAGAAAGACGGCGGCCCGATCATCGAGCGGCTGGCACAGATGAACGTGCCCTACCGCTTCACCGAAGGTGGTGGCGCCATCCTGGTGCCGGCCAACAAGGTCTACGACCTGCGTCTCAAGCTCAGCGCTGCCGGTCTGCCCAAAGGCTCGGTCAACGGCTATGAACTGCTGGACAAGACGCCGTTCGGCCAGACCCAGGGCCAGGAGCGCATCAACCTGCAGCGCGCGCTCGAAGGCGAGCTGACGCGCACCATCCAGAGCCTGGACTCGGTGCAAGCCGCCCGCGTCCACCTCGCGCTGCCGAATCAGAACGGCTTCTTTCGTGAGCAGCAAAAGCCCTCGGCATCGGTCGTCCTGAGCCTGCATCCGGGCCGCACGCTGGAGCGCGGCCAGATCGCCGGCATCGTCCACCTGGTGTCGTCGAGCGTGCCCGAACTCAATGCCAAGGCCGTCAGCGTGCTCGACGGCAGCGGCGCCCTGCTCTCGAGCCGCAACGACGGCAGCGCCCAGGGGCTGGACTCGCAGCAACTGCAATACCTGCGCGAGGTTGAAGCCAGCCACCTCAAGCGCGTCATCGAACTGATCGAACCGGTGGTCGGCCGCGACAACCTGCGCGCCACCGTCAGCGCCGAACTCGACTTCTCGCAGACCGAGGCCTTGTCCGAGGCTTTCAAGCCCAACCAGGGCAATGAACCCGCGACCATCCGCGCCCTGCGCAGCGAAGAGTCCAGCCAGCCCGGCGCCAATGGTGCCGGCGGTGTGCCCGGCGCCACCACCAACCAGCCCCCGGTGCCCGCCACGGCGCCGATCAACGGCGCTGCGCCCCCGCTGCAAGGTGCGCCCGCCGGCCAGGCCGGCAACGGCGGCCGCCGCGAAGCCGAGACCCGCTATGAAGTCGACAAGACGACGCGCTGGACTCGCGGTGCCAGTGGCAGCGTGCGCCGCGTCAACGCCGCCGTGGTGGTCAACCACCGCATCAGCACCGACGCCAAAGGCAAGACTGTCAGCACGCCACTGAGCGCCGAAGAACTCGAGAACCTCACCGCCCTGGTGCGCCAGGGCATTGGCTTCAACCAGGAGCGCGGTGACTCGGTGCGTGTCATCAACGCCCCCTTCCGCATCGAGGCGCCGATCCCGGTCGAGGAAACGCCGATCTGGAAACAGGTCTGGGTGCAGGACTTGCTGCGCGCCGGCATGGCACCGGCGGCGCTGGCCTTGGTGGCACTGGTGATCATCGGCAGCCTGATCAAGCCGGCCTTGAAGGCCGCCATGGCCGTGCCCACGCCGCCGCCAGGCGCCCAGCTCAGCGAAATGGTGGCCGACGACGCCGCGCTGCCGGTGCTGCCCGCCCCCGAGCCGACGCCCATGCTCTCGGCCACCGCTCTGGCCGACGCCAACCTGAAGCTGACCGCCGTGCGCACCATGGCCAAGGACAACCCGGCCGCAGTGGCCAACATCGTGCGCGGCTGGGTCAACGGCGAAGCCGGCTGACGCGCCAGGAATCCCCAACATGGCAGCCCCACCAAAAGACGAAGGCCTCGAGGACGCAGCGATTCTGCTGATGTCGCTCGGCGAAGAAGAAGCCTCCGAGGTGCTCAAGCACCTCGCGCCCAAGGAAGTGCAGCGCTTGGGCGAGACCATCGCCAAGATGAAGGCCGTGCCGCACACACGCGTCAACTCGGTGATCGACAAGTTCGGCGCCCTCGCTGGCAGCGAAAGCATGCTGGTGGCCGACAACAGCGAGTACGTCAAGAGCGTGCTGCGCCGGG
>JAUYAJ010000197.1 GCA_030693565.1 Rubrivivax sp. | reverse complement strand
GATGTGCGACGATGCTTTCGACCGCGCCTTTGCCGACCCCGCCGACCGCGAGCAGGCGCTGCGCGCGCTGCGCAGCCGGCAAGCGGTGCTGGCCGATCAGCTCGACGCCGCCGAGCTGATCGACGCCCCCGACGCGCTGCGGTTGTCGCCACTGATGGCGGTCTGGGACGACGCCGCGCGCGCCGAAGTGACGGCCGACGAAGGCCAGGCCGACCCCTTGCTGGTCACCGGCGCGATCTGGGTCGAAGGCTTCTTCGACGCCACCCAGGACTTCGCCGCCGACTGGCGCGCCCCTGACGAAGACGAAGCCGAGCTCTTCAACGACTTGCTGGCCCAGTTGCAGGCGCTGGGCCATGCCGATGGCAGCGCCGAGTTGCAAGCCCATGTCGACCGCGCCTACGATGGCGCCGCGCCCGAGCGCGAGCGCCTGGTCGACGAAGCGCTGTACGCGGTGCAGGACTTGCGGGTCTGGTGGGTCGACCATGCGCCGGTGCCCGAGCAGCGCCGCGTCGACAAGACGCCCGGCCGCAACGACCCCTGCCACTGCGGCAGCGGCAAGAAGTTCAAGAAATGCCATGGCGCCGGCGCCTGAAGCCCTGCTAGAGTCGCGCCCCATGTCGCCCCCGCTCGAGCTGCAAGGCAAGCACATCGTCCTCGGCTTGAGTGGCGGCATCGCCTGCTACAAGGCGGCCGAGCTGACGCGCGAACTGGTCAAGGCCGGCGCCAGCGTCCAGGTCGTGATGACCGAGTCGGCCGCGCAGTTCATCACCCCGGTGACGATGCAGGCGCTGAGCAACCGGCCGGTGTTCAGCGACCCCTGGGACGCGCGCGCGCCCAACAACATGGCCCACATCAACCTGTCGCGCGAAGCCGACGCGGTGCTGGTGGCGCCGGCCAGCGCCGACTTCATCGCCCGCCTGGCCAGCGGCCGCGCCGACGACTTGCTCGGCTTGCTGTGCCTGGCGCGGCCGATCGAACGCTGCCCGCTGCTGCTGGCCCCGGCGATGAACCGCGAAATGTGGGCGCACCCGGCAACCCAGCGCAACGTCGCTCAGGTGGTGGCCGACGGCGGGGTGCTGTTCGGCCCGGCGGCTGGTGATCAGGCTTGCGGTGAGGTCGGTGACGGCCGCATGCTCGAGGCGGCTGAACTGCGCGACGAGTTGATCGCCTTCTTCCAGCCCAAGCTGCTGGCGGGCCGGCGCGTGCTGGTCACGGCCGGCCCGACTTTCGAAGCCATCGACCCGGTGCGCGGCATCAGCAACCATTCCAGCGGCAAGATGGGTTTTGCGATCGCCCGCGCCGCAGCCGAAGCCGGCGCCGAAGTGACGCTGGTGGCTGGCCCGGTGCAATTGCCAACGCCGCGCCAGGTGCGCCGCATCGACGTCGTCAGCGCGCAGCAGATGTTCGACGCTGTCATGCCGCTGGCGCCGCTGCACGGCATCTTCGTGGCCACCGCCGCGGTCGCCGACTGGCGGCCGGCGCAGGCCGGCACGCGCAAGATCAAGAAAGATGGCCAGGCCGCGGCGCCGGCCATCGCGCTGACCGAAAACCCCGACATCCTGGCCGCGGTGGCAGCCTTGCCGGCGGCCCAGCGCCCGTGGTGCGTGGGCTTTGCCGCCGAGACCCACGACCTGCTGACCCATGCGCGCGCCAAGCGCGTCCGCAAAGGCGTGCCACTGATCGTCGGCAACCTCGGCCCGGCCACCTTTGGCCGCGACGACAACAGCCTGGTGCTGGTCGACGCCGACGGCGAACGTGAACTGCCGGCGGCCGACAAGCTGACGCTGGCGCGAGCGCTGGTGGCCGAATTCGCGCGCCGACTGCCTTCGAGCGCGACATGACGACGATTGCGCTGCGCGTGCTCGACGCGCGCATGAAGGATCTCATTCCCGCCTATGCCACGCCGGGCAGCGCCGGCCTGGACTTGCGCGCCTGCATCGATGCGCCTTTGCTGCTGCAACCCGGCCAGACCGAGCTCATCGCCACCGGCCTGGCCATCCACATCGGTGACCCCGGGTTGGCGGCGATGATCCTGCCGCGCTCGGGCCTGGGCCACAAGAACGGCATCGTGCTGGGCAACCTGGTCGGGCTGATCGACAGCGACTACCAGGGCCCGCTGATGGTGAGCTGCTGGAACCGCGGCAGCACGGCCTACACGATCGAGCCGATGGCGCGGTTGGCCCAGCTCGTCATCGTGCCCGTGGTGCAGGCGGTGTTCCGCGTCGTCGACAGTTTCGAGACCTCGGACCGCGGCAGCGGCGGCTTCGGCTCCACCGGCACCGGCTGAAGCGCGTCAGTGGCGCTGGCGCGCCGGTGGCGGGCTGTCGAGCACGGCGAACGGGCTGCTGCCGCCGACGCTGCCGGCCTCGATCTCCTCGGTACTGGCTTCGCGAACGTCGCAGACCTTGATCTGCAACCGCAGCGACATGCCCGCCAGCGGATGGTTGCCGTCGAGCACCACGTGCGAAGGGTAGACCTCGGTGACGATGTAGAAGGCGTCGGCCGGCATGTCCGGCGTGGCGTGGCCGGCGGGCAAGCCCTCGAAGCTCATGCCGGTTTCCAGTTGCTCGGGGAACAGCGTGCGCGCCTCGAAACACACCAACTCGGCTTTGTAGTCGCCAAAGGCGTGCTCCGGCTCCAGGTGCAGTTGCACCTCGTCGCCGCTGCTGTGGCCGGCCAGCGCCTCGTCAACCTTGGGCAGCAAGTCGTCGCCGCCGACGAAGAATTCGACTGGCTGCTCGAGCGTGTCGATGGGTCGGTTTTGGCCGTCGGTCAGCGTCCAGCTGAGGCTGACGACGCAGGGGGAAGTGATGATCATGCGGAATCATCGCACAGCGTCTGGCGGACAATCTACCAATGGACATTCACTCACCGACACCGCTGCTGGGCGGCCTGACAGCCACGGCCTTCATGCGCCGGCACTGGCAGAAAAAGCCTTTGCTGGTGCGCCAGGCACTGCCGGGCGTGACGCCGCCGCTGGCGCGCGCGGCCTTGTTCGACCTCGCCGGCAGCGCCGACGTCGAGTCGCGCCTCGTCGTTCAGGACGGCAGCGACTGGCGGGTTCGCCAAGGACCACTGCCGCGGCGCGCGTTGCCGCCGGCGCGTGCGCCCGGCTGGACGCTGCTGGTGCAAGGCCTGGACCTGCATGTGGCGGCGGCGCGCGAGATGCTGGCGCGCTTTCGTTTCATTCCCGACGCCCGCCTCGACGACTTGATGCTGTCCTGGGCCAGCGACGGCGGAGGCGTCGGGCCGCATCTGGACTCCTACGACGTCTTCCTGATCCAGGTCCACGGGCGGCGCCGCTGGCGCATTGGCCGCGTCGCCGACGACGCTTGCGTCGACGGCTTGCCGCTGAAGATCCTGCGCCACTTCGAGCCCGAACATGAATGGCTGCTGGAACCGGGCGACATGCTCTACCTGCCGCCGCGCTGGGGCCATGACGGTGTCGCCGAAGGCGAGTGCATGACGTGTTCGGTGGGTTTTCGCGCCCCCGGGCCCGACGAACTGGCACGCGAGCTGCTGCAACGCCTGGGTGAGGACGACGAGCGCACCAAGGCGCCGTACCGCGACCCCGGGCAGGCGGCCACCGCCCGGCCCGGCGAGATGCCGGCGGCCTTGCAAGACTTCGCCCGCGCCGCCGTGCAGCGCTTGCTGGGTCAGCCGGACGCGCTCGAACGCGCCCTGGGCGAAGCGCTGACCGAGCCCAAGCCGCGGGTCTGGTTCGAAAGCCGCCAGGCCGCTGCCGGCGCCCAAGGCGTGCAGCTCGACCCGGCCACGCGCATGCTGTACGACGCCCGCCACGTGTTCATCAATGGCGAATCTTTCCGCGCCGGCGGCCGCGACGCGCGCCTGATGCGCACGCTGGCCGACCAGCGTGAACTGTCGGCGCGCGACTGCGCCGCGCTCAGCGCCAATGCCGCGGCGCTGGTCGACGACTGGGTCGACGACGGCTGGCTGCACCGGGGATGCTGATGGACGCTGACACTGGGGCACTGCAGCCCATCACGTCGCGGGCCGAGTTCGCGGCGGCGCTGATGGCGACGCTGCAGGCGTCGGCGGCGCGTCAGGCGCGCCGCATGCTCTGGGTCGACCGGGACTTCAGCGACTGGCCGCTCGACGACCCGGCGCTGCTGCAGGCACTGGAAGCCTGGCTGAGGTTGCCGCAGCGGTGCTTGCTGCTGGTGGCCGACGACTTCGGCGCGGTGGCGCGCCAGCACCCGCGCTTCATCGGCTGGCGCCGGCCCTGGGTTCATGCGGTTCCGGCCTGGTGCGTCGCCGAAGCGGCGCGCAGCACCTTGCCCAGCCTGGCGCTCGACGACGGCCCGACTTGTCTGCACCTGCACGACAAGGCGGTCTGGCGCGGTGAGTTCGGTGCCGACGCCCAGGCCGCGCGACGCTGGCGTGACGAGGTTGATGCGGCATTGCAACATTCGACGCCAGCCTTGGCGGCAAATGTGCTCGGCCTCTAGGGATTGCCCTAGGTCCGCCTATAATTTTGTGCAGGGCAACAAGGGGCCGCCAAGGTCCCGTGAACTTCCTGCGGACCGGCCTTCCGAGCTTGCTCGGCGAGCGCCGTGACGCCGCCCCGTCTCCTTTGCACAACATCTGAACACTCTTGAGGACATTCAAATGACCAAGTCAATCCTGCTCGCTTCCCTGGTTGCCGCTTTTGCCCTGTCCGCTTGCGGCAAGAAGGCGGAGACCCCGGCGCCCGTCGCCGCGCCCGCTGCTGCCGCTGCCGCCGTGGTTGAGGCCGCTTCGGCCGTGGTCGGTGCTGCCAGCGCCGTCGTCGGTGCTGCTTCGGCCGCGATGCCTGCCGCCAGCAAGTGATCGGCTGACCGCCGACATGAAAAAGCCGCCCTTGGGCGGCTTTTTCACGGCCGCTTGCGCGGTTTACTTCAGCTCGGCCACCAGCATGGTGACGATGCGCTGGCCGGCTTCACCGGTTTCGGTGCCGCCGGCGTCGGTCAGCACCGTGACCTGCGACTTGTCGCCCGCGCCCTTGACGAGCACGCGGTAACGCACCGGGCTGAACAAGGCTGACGGGCCGCGGTTGAACAGCTTGCTGAAGAAGCCCGGCTCTTCCAGGCCGGCCGACTTCGGGTCGACGTAGCGGACGAAGTACAGGCCACCAGCGCGATCGCGGTCTTCGACGGTGAAGCCGCTGCGGTCCAGCGCCAGGCCGACCCGCCGCCAAGCGCGGTCAAAGCCTTCGTCGATCTCCATCGCGGCGCCGGCGGCGCCGGTGACCGTGCGGGCGCGCACCGGCTGGTCGGGTGCACTGGCCACTGCCGTGCGGGCGGCTTCTTCGGGCGTGCCCATGCGCACCATCAGGCGCGACAGGAACTCGGCTTCGAGCTGGATGTCGGTGGCGCGCGGACGCCAGACCGTGCTGTCTTTGCGCTCGCTGGTATAGACCTCTTCGAGGCCGCGGTGGGTGATGTAGATCTCGCTGCCGGCGGCGGTGCGCTCGACCCGGGTGCGGAAGCGGTCGCGCTCGCCGGTGTCGTAGGCGCGGTCGAGCACGCGGCCGATGGCGCTGCGGATGAAGTCATGCGGCAGCTTGGCGCGGTTCTCGGCCCAGTCGGTCTCCATCACGCCGGCTTGAGCGTTGTCCACCGTCAGCGCGAAACCACGCTCTTGCCAGAAGGCACGCAGCTGCGGCCACAGCTGTTCAGGCGTGGCGGAGGTCACCAGCCAGCGCTGCGAGCCGTGGCGTTCGACGCGGATGTCGCCGCGCGACTGCAGTGCCACCGTTGCCGCCACTGGCGCGGCGGGTGCGTTCGGCCGCCCGGCGGCGCTGACGACACCGCCCTGGGCGGGATAACGGCTGTCGCGCGCGAGTTGGCTGAGGTCGGGCGGGACGTCGAGCGGCTGCGACTTGACGCTGGCCGAGCGGTAGTCGACCTTGTCGCCGGCCAGCATCTCGTTGATGCTGGAGCAACCGGCCAGGGCCGTGGCCAGGGCGATCAGGGTCAGGCGGGCAGGGGTGACTGCGGGGAAGCGTTTCACGTTCGGGATCTCCGGCGCACGGCGCTCTGGGCGGTGCACGATGGGTGAGAAGAAGGACGGCGTCTCAGGGTCAGGCTGTCAGGCCGCTGTCGCGCAGCGCCTGTGCCACCTGGGCGACACCACTGTCGGTGAGCGGAAGAATCGGCAGGCGCAAGCTGGCGCCGCACAGGCCGAGCTGCGCCATCGCCCACTTGGTGGGCGCCGGGCTGGGTTCGCAGAACAGCTGGCGGTGCAGCGGCAGCAGGCGCAGGTGGATCTCGCTGGCGCGCTTGACGTCGCCTTCGATGGCGGCGATGCACAGCTCGTGCATCAGGCGCGGTGCCACGTTGGCCGTCACGCTGACGTTGCCGTGGCCGCCAAGCAGCATCAAGGCCACGGCGGTGCCGTCGTCGCCGGAGTAGATCGAAAAGCCCTTGGGGGCTTGCTTGATCAGCCAGGCGGCGCGGGCGATGTCGCCACTGGCCTCCTTGATGCCGACGATGCCGGGCACCTGGGCCAGCCGCAGCACGGTGTCGTGCTGCATGTCGGCCACCGTGCGGCCGGGCACGTTGTAAAGCACGACCGGGATGTCGACGGCTTCGGCGATGGCGCGGAAGTGGCGGTAAATGCCTTCCTGCGACGGCCGGTTGTAGTAGGGCACGACTTGCAGCGTGCAGGCGGCGCCCACCTTCTTGGCGTAGCGCGACAGCTCGATCGCCTCGGCCGTGGCATTGCCGCCGGCGCCGGCCATGATGGGCACGCGGCCACGCGCATGCTCAACCGCCACGCGGATGATCTCGCAGTGTTCTTCGACGGTGACCGTGGGCGACTCGCCGGTGGTGCCGACGACGCCGATGCAGTCCGTGCCTTCGGCAATGTGCCAGTCGACCAGCTTGCGCAGGCCGGGATAGTCGACGCTGCCGTCTTCAAGCATCGGCGTCACCAGCGCGACGATGCTGCCAACAATGGGTTCCATGCGATGAGCCTTGTTCGGATCCGGCTGATTTTAGCCGCCCGGGTCGGGCAGTTCGCCCGAACCCTGCAAGGGATAACGCGCGGGGCCGTCCGGCGCTGACAACGGGGCCAGCAGCGGGGCCACGGCGACGATGCGCTGCACGCAGCGCGGCGGGGTGTCGAGATAGCCGTCTTCGAAGGCGACGACGCGCAATCCCGTGGCCACGCGCAGCAACTCGCCGGGCTGGAGCAGGAAGTCGGGTCGCGACGGTCGGCCGAAGTGCTGGTGGCCGTCGGCAAAGGTTTCGTAGACCAGCAAGCCGCCCGGCGCCAGCGCACCCACCAGCGTCGGCAGCAGCGGCCGCCACAGGTAGTTGGTCACCACCACGGCGTCGAAGCGGCGGCCGGCAAAGGGCCACGGGCCGGATTCGATGTCGGCCTGCACGACTTCGGCCAGTGACTGCAGCGGCGCCAGTGCGTCGGCGTCGCGGTCGACCCCGGTGACGGCGAATCCGCGCGCCGCCAGCCAGCGCAGGTGGCGGCCGCTGCCGCAGGCGACGTCGAGCACGCTGGTGCCGGGGCGCAGCAGCGCCGCCCAGCGCATCACCCAGGGGGAGGGCGCAAGGCCGGCGCCGTGCATCAGAAACAGGCCCAGACGAGGTTGGCCAGGTTCACCGCCAGGTGCGGGTTCAGATAGGCGGCGAACACCAGGCCCAGCGCCAGCAGCGCGCCTGCCAGGCCCCAACGGGCGGCGGCGGCGCGCTTCATGCCGGCAGCGGCTGCGCGCGCACCAGAGGATCTTCGCGCACACGCAGGTTGATCAAGGCGGCAAAGATGCCCAGCGCCATCGCCAGCCACCAGACCACGGTGTAGCTGCCGGTGCCGTCGTAGAGTAGGCCGCCGAGCCAGACGCCCAGGAAACTGCCGACCTGGTGGCTGAGGAAGACGAAGCCGCTGAGCATCGACATGTACTGGACGCCGAAGACCTGGGCAACGATTGCGTTGGTCAAGGGCACGGTGGACGGCCACAGCAGGCCCATCACGGCGGAAAAGATGTAGACGCTCCACGGCGTCAGCGGCGCCAGCAGAAAGATCGCGATCACCACCGTGCGCAGCAGGTAGATCGCCGCCAGCAGGTGGCGTTTGGGCAGGCGCTGGCCGAGCGAGCCCGCGACGTAGGTGCCGATCACATTGAACAGGCCGATCAGCGCCAGCGAAACGGTGGCCACACCGGGCGACAAACCATGGTCCTTCAGGTAGCTGGGCATGTGCACGCCGATGAAGACGACCTGAAAACCGCAGACGAAGTAGCCCGCGGTCAGCAGGCGAAAGCTCGGGTTGGCGAAGGCTTCGCGCAGCGCGGCGCCGACGCTTTGCTGGTGGCCCGTCGGCGCTGGCGCCTTGATTTCCTTGAGCCCCAGCGCCAGCGGCACGATCGCCAGCGCAGCGCAGCCCAGGATGAAGAGCGCGCTTTGCCAGCCCCAGGTGGCGATCAGCCAGTTTTCCACCGGCACCATGAGGAACTGGCCGAACGATCCCGCCGCCGCGGCCACGCCCATCGCCCAGACGCGTTTTTCGGGCGCGACGTTGCGGGCGATGACGCCGTAGATCACCGCGTAAGTCGTGCCCGACTGCGCCATGCCCAGCAGCAGGCCGGCGCTGCTGGTGAAGCCCAGCCCCGAGGTCGAGATCGCCATCGTCACCAGGCCGAGCGCGTAGAGCAAGCCGCCGCCGATCAGCACGCGCCAGGCGCCGAAGCGGTCGGCCAGCATGCCGGCCAGCGGGCCGGCCAGGCCCCAGGCCAGGTTCTGGATCGCGAGCGCGAAAGCGAAGGTTTCGCGCGTCCAGCCGCGCTCCATCGTGATCGGTTGCAGCCACAGGCCAAAGCCGTGGCGGATGCCCATGCTCAGGGTGACGATGGCGGCGCCGCAGACCAGCACCTGAACCATTGACAGCCGGGCCGGCTGGGAAGCGGGATTCATTCAGGGATTGTCTCGGAAAACGCCCGATGTCGTCGGTGGCGGCGCGGCTACAGTGTTGGCAGCAAGGAGAGCGCATGAAGGTCGTGGTGCTGGGCGGCGGGGTCATCGGGGTCAGCACGGCCTACTACCTGGCCCGCGCCGGGCATGAGGTCGAAGTGCTCGAGCGCCAGGCCGGGCCGGCGCTGGAAACCAGCTTCGCCAACGCCGGCGAGGTGTCGCCCGGGTATTCGTCGCCCTGGGCCGGCCCCGGCGTGCCGCTGAAGGCCTTGCAGTGGATGCTGATGCGCCACAGCCCGTTGGTGATCTGGCCGCTGCTCGACCCGGCGATGTGGCGCTGGGGCGCGATGATGCTGGCCAATTGCAGCCAGCGCGCCTACGCGTTGAACAAGAGCCGCATGGTGCCGATCGCCGAGTACAGCCGCGACTGCCTGAAAGCCTTGCGCGCCGACACCGGCATCGCCTACGACGAGCGCACGAAAGGCACGCTGCAACTGTTCCGGACCCAGAAACAGCTCGATGGTGTTGCCAAGGACGTCGAGGTGCTGCGCCAGTACCAAGTGCCGTTCGAGGTGCTGGACCGCGCCGGCTTTGTCGGCGCCGAGCCGGCGCTGGCGCTGACGCAGGAAAAGTTCGTCGGCGCGCTGCGCCTGCCGGGTGACGAAACTGGCGACTGCTTCCTGTTCACGAACCGACTCGCCGAGATGGCCGCCGCCCTGGGCGTGCGTTTTCGCTATGGCTGCACCGTGCGCGCGCTGGCCACCGAGGACCGGCGCGTCACCGGCGTCGACACCGACCAGGGCGCGATCCAGAGCGACGCCTGCGTGGTGGCGCTCGGCAGCCACTCGCCGCTGCTGCTGCGCCCGCTGGGCATCCGGCTGCCGGTCTATCCGGTCAAGGGCTATTCGATCACGCTGCCGATCACCGACGCCGCCGCCGCGCCGGAGTCGACCATCATGGACGAAAGTCACAAGGTGGCGGTGACGCGGCTGGGCACGCGCATCCGCGTGGGCGGCACGGCCGAGCTGGCTGGCTACAGCCTGGCGCTGCGCCAAGCGCGCCGGCACACGCTGGAGCATGTGGTGACCGACTTGTTCCCGCGCGGCGGTGACGTCTCCCAGGCCACCTTCTGGTGCGGCCTGCGGCCGATGACGCCCGACGGCACGCCGATCGTCGGGCCGACGCCATACGCCAACCTGCACCTGGCCACCGGCCATGGCACGCTGGGCTGGACGATGGCGGCCGGCACCGGCCGCGTGCTGGCCGACTTGCTGTCAGGGCGCGAGCCCGAGATCGACGTCGCGCCGCTGGCAATGGCGCGCTACGCAGGCGTCTGGCGCGGCTGAAGACAGCGAGGCGCCGCCATCGCCGGTGAAGGCCGGCCATGGCCGGCCTTTTCGCGCCGGTGGCCCGGAACCGGGCTTCTAGAATCGGTCGGATGGCCAGCACAAGATCCACGAACCACTACTCCGAAGCCTCGATCCGCGTCCTCAAGGGCTTGGAGCCCGTCAAACAGCGGCCGGGCATGTACACGCGCACCGAGAGCCCGCTGCACATCGTGCAAGAGGTGATCGACAACGCCGCCGACGAAGCGCTGGCCGGCTTTGGCAAGCGCATCGCGCTGACGCTGCACGCCGACGGCTCGGTCAGCGTCGACGACGACGGCCGCGGCATCCCGTACGGCCTGCATCCCGAAGAACAGGTCTCGGTGGTCGAGATCGTCTTCACCCGGCTGCACGCCGGCGGCAAATTCGACAAAGGCAGCGGCGGCGCCTACAGCTTCAGCGGCGGCTTGCACGGCGTGGGCGTCAGCGTCACCAACGCGCTCGCGCTGCGGCTGCAGGTGACGGTCTGGCGCGACGGCCAGGTGGCGACGCTGGCGTTTTCCGGTGGCGACGTCGTCGAGCCGCTGAGCCTGCGCAAGGCAACCAGCGGCGAGCGCCGGCATGGCACGCGCGTGCAGGTCTGGCCCGACCCCAAATACTTCGACAGCGCCGAGTTGCCGCGCCCCGAGTTGCTGCACCTGCTGCGCAGCAAGGCGGTGCTGATGCCAGGCGTCATCGTCACATTGACGAGCGAGAAGTCGGGCGATACCCAGACCTGGCAATACCAGGGCGGGCTGCGCGACTACCTGATGCAAGGCCTGGCCGCCGACCCGCTGATCCCGCTCTTCGAAGGCGCCCAGTACGCCAGCGCCAGCGAAACCGAAAACTTCGCCGAAGGCGAGGGCGCGGCCTGGTGCGTGGCTTTCACCGAAGACGGCGGCATGCTGCGCGAGAGCTATGTCAACCTGATCCCCACCGTGGCCGGCGGCACCCACGAAGCCGGCTTGAAGGACGGCCTCTTCGGCGCCATCAAGGGTTTCATCGACCTGCACAGCCTGCTGCCCAAAGGCGTCAAGCTGATGCCCGAGGACGTCTTCTCGCGCGCCAGCTTCGTGCTTTCGGCCAAGGTGCTCGACCCGCAGTTCCAGGGCCAGATCAAGGAGCGGCTGAACAGCCGCGACGCGCTGCGCCTGGTGTCCACCTACGTCAAGCCGGCGCTCGAGCTGTGGCTGAACCAGCATGTCGAGTACGGCCGCAAGCTCGCCGAACTGGTGATCCGCCAGGCGCAGACGCGCCAGCGCGCGTCGCAGAAGGTCGAGAAGCGCAAAGGCTCGGGCGTGGCCGTGCTGCCCGGCAAGCTCACCGATTGCGAAAGCAAGGACATCGCCCACAACGAAGTCTTCCTGGTTGAGGGCGACTCGGCAGGCGGTAGCGCCAAGATGGGGCGCAACAAGGAAACCCAGGCCGTGCTGCCGCTGCGCGGCAAGGTGCTCAACGCCTGGGCGGTCGCGGGGGACGGCCTGTTCGCCAACAACGTGATCCACGTCATCGCCGTGGCCATCGGCGTGGACCCC
>JAUYAJ010000193.1 GCA_030693565.1 Rubrivivax sp. | reverse complement strand
GACGGTGCCGCGCAAGCGGAACAGCCAGGCCGCTTCGGCGATGAACTGGCGCCGCGCGGCGTCGGACCAGCGCTCGTCGAGCACCAGGCCGATCCAGTTCGCCAGCCAGGGCAGGGCCGCCGCCGCCGCGCTGCGCGGCTTGAGCAGCGCCTGGCGCTGGTCGCTTTGCCGCGCCAGGTCGTCGACCAGCCCGGCTGGCGGCGCCAGGAATCGCTGCAGCAGGCTGCGCATCGCCTCGTCGCGCGAATACAGCTGCGGCAGCCGGCGCAGCCAGTCGTGGCCCGGGCATTCGGCGCGCACGCCGCGCAGCCGCGGCGTCGCCCGCGAATGGCCGCCGATGTCAAATACCAGCCACAGGTAGCGCCCGGGTGTGGCCGGCGCCGGGGTTTCGTAGGTGTCGAAGCGCTCATGCTCGACCAGCCAGGGCTGTTCGCTGCCGTCGCTGCGGCGGAACAAGAGCTGGCCAGCAGCCGCCGGGTCGGGTTGATGCGCCAGCAGTGGCAGCGGCGTCGTCTGCGGGCTGTCGATCGGTGCCAGGCTGGCGAACATCGGCGGCGTGCGCGGCACCCGGGCGGCTTCGTCTTCGTCGTCGCCGACGATGCAGTGCACGCGCACCGAGGTCTGGGCCGGGATGCAGGCGTCGACGAGGACCCGGCCCCAGACGGTCTGGTGGCTGCCGCTGTCGAGCCGCCAGCCGGTGACGCGGCCGGGCGAGCGGTAGCGCAGGCGCGCCGCGGTGGCGTGGCGCGCGCCTTTGGCGGTCCAGAAGACGATCCTGCCGTCGGCCGTGGCCTCGATGCCCAGGCCGTCGTAGTGGCGCGCGCCCAGCGGCTCGGCGAGCGCGTAAGGGCGGCTTGCGAGGTCGACGCGGACGAAGTCCTCTTCGCCGCGGCGGGCCACGACCAGGTGCTCGCTGCCGACTCCGCCACAGCACACGCCGTCGTCGACGCAGACGATGTCGGACGCGAAGGCGAACGGGTTGGCGCCGCCACCAAAAGCCAGCGGCCGTGGCGCGGCCAGCCAGGCGCCCGGGCGGCCCATTTCGGCGACGCCGGCATCCGCTTCGTGGGCGCGCTGCAGCACGAAGAGCCGGCCGTCACGAGCGAAGGCCAGCCGCGCCGGCTGTGGCAAGGCCGCCACCGGCGCCGCCACCGTCTGCAGGGCGCGCTGCGCCGCCAGGCGCCACAGCGTTGGCGGCTGCGGCGCCGGCGGGAACGACAAGCCGTAGAGCCAGCCGTCGAACCAGGCGATGTCCACTGCGCCAGCCGGCAGCGGCTGCGAGCGCTGCACGCGGCGCTGTTGCAGGTCGACGATGCGCAATTGGTTGGCCTGCGTGTCCAGCACGTAGAGGTGGTCCTGGGCGTCGCAGGCCAGCGCGCGCGGCGTGAAGCTGGTGGGCGGCGCGCCGACCGGGCTGAATTCGCCGCCTGGCGCAGCGGCCACGTCGCCCAGCCAGTCCATCGGTGGCGGTGCCTGCGACGGGTCGGCGGCGGCCCACAGCAAGCGCTCGACACGGCGTGCGGCGGGCAGGCTGTGGAACAGCCGGCAATGGGCGTCGAAAGCCAGGCCGGCGCCGCCGCGGTCGCTGACCGGCTGCGGCGCGCCGCCTTCGCTGTGCGTGTCCCACCCGAGCTGGACGATGCCTGCGACCAGCGTCGCGTCCTCGAATGCGCAGCGCTGCCACGCCGCCGTGCCGAGCATCAGCGCGAAGCGGGGCGGGGCGTCGATTTTCATCTCAGCATTCGTCGCGCAAGACCGGGAACGGCAGGTAGACGCCGGGCGGTGCACGCGGGGCTATGCCTTCACCGGGCGCTGGCATCGGCAAGCCGGCAACGACGGTCAGCGCCGCCACCTCGGGCAGCTCGAAGGCCTGCAACTCCACCGTGCCGGGCACCCAGGTCTGGCTGGCCTCGTCCCAGGCCGCGACCGCCAGGTCTTCGAGGAACTCGACGCCCTCGACCTGCAAGGCCGCAGCTTCGAGTTCGGGGCCGTGCACACGCCGGCCCAGCGGCCAGCCCTGGCCGGCCGGGCCGTAAGGCGGCAGCGGCGCCAGGTACTGGCGCAGCACCAGTTCGATCCAGCGCCGCACGGCCTCGGCGCCATAACCGTCCTTGAGCTGGAAGGCGACCGCGATCGCGACCTTGCGGTAGGTCGGCGGGATCACGTAAAGCTCGGTGGTGACGAGCCGGCGCGCGTCCAGCCAATGGCAGACGGCGCGCAGCATCGGTGCGTCGGGCAGCGGCGCGTTCGGCCGCAATGCGTCGGACGACGGCCAGACCATCACGCTGACGACGCCGGCGGCTTCCGTGCTGCGCGTGCGCGGGTGAAAGCGCGGCAGGCATTCGGCGCGGCCGATCGGCACGCCGGGCGTCTGCAGCGCCAGTTCCTGGAAGTCGCTCGCGGTGACGGCGCGGTCGTGGCGGCGGAACTCGCCCGGGATGCGGGCCAGCGCAGCCTCGACGGATTCGGCGTCGGCGCCGCCGCGCGCGGCCAGCGGGTTGCCGAGCTTGAGGCCGGCGATGGTGACTTTGTTGATCGCCGCCGGCGCCACGTT
>JAUYAJ010000190.1 GCA_030693565.1 Rubrivivax sp. | reverse complement strand
CGGGTCGACCCAGGTCGAACGCCGCGCCATCCGCGAATCGGCGCTGGGCGCGGGCGCTTCGGACGTGTACCTGATCGAAGAACCCATGGCCGCGGCCATCGGCGCCGGCCTGCCGGTGTCCGAAGCCTCGGGCTCGATGGTGGTCGACATCGGTGGCGGCACCACCGAGGTGGGTGTCATCAGCCTGGGTGGCATGGTCTACAAGGGCAGCATCCGCGTCGGTGGCGACAAGTTCGACGAAGCCATCATCAACTACATCCGCCGCAACTACGGCATGTTGATCGGCGAGCCCACCGCCGAGGCGATCAAGAAGAACATCGGCAGCGCCTTTCCCGGCTCCGAGGTCAAAGAGATGGAAGTCAAGGGCCGCAACCTCAGCGAAGGCGTGCCGCGCAGCTTCACCATCACCTCCAACGAAATCCTCGAAGCGCTGACCGACCCGCTGAACCAGATGTTTACGGCGGTGAAGAACTCCCTTGAGCAGACGCCGCCTGAGCTCGGCGCCGACATCGCCGAGCGCGGCATGATGCTGACCGGCGGCGGCGCCTTGCTGCGCGACCTGGACCGCTTGCTGGCCGAGGAAACCGGCCTGCCCGTGCTGGTGGCCGAGGACCCGCTGACCTGCGTCGTGCGCGGTTGCGGCATGGCGCTCGAGCGCATGGAACGCCTGGGCTCGATCTTCACCTCGGAGTGAACGGCGCCGTCGCTCCGTGCCTGCGCGGCCGGCGCCGCTGAACTGGCGGCCCGCGCCGCAGCCGCCGTCGCCGCGCTGAACTGCCACCATGCCGCTCGGTACCCTGGATCGCACACCGCCGCCCTTCTTCCGCCAAGGGCCGTCGGCGCTGACCAAGCTGATCTTCTTTTCGGCGCTGGCGCTGTTCCTGATGGTGGCTGACGCCCGTTTCCGCGTCGTCGAGCCGCTGCGCGCCGCGCTCGCCATCGCCTTGCTGCCGGTGCAGCGCACGCTGGCGGTGCCGGTCGAGCTGTGGCGCGGCGGCCGCGGCTACCTGCAAGGCCTGCACCAGGCGCTGGAGGCAGAGCGCCAGGCGCGCGCGCAGCTGGCGCAGCTGGGTGAGAGGCTGGCCCGCGCCGAGCAGCTCGGGGTCGAGAACGAACACCTGCGCGGCTTGCTCGAGTTGCGCCCGGCGCTGAGCGTGCGCTCGCTGGCCGCCGAGGTGATGTACGAAGCCGCCGACCCGTTCTCGCGCAAGCTTTTCATCGACCGCGGCGCCAACCACGGCGTCGTGCGCGGCGCCCCGGTGGTCAACGAGGCCGGCGTCATCGGCCAGGTGACCCAGGTCTACGCGCTGACCTCGATGGTGACCTTGCTGGCCGACAAGGACGCCGCGATCCCGGTGCTGAACCTGCGCACCCAGCAGCGCAGCGCGGCCTTCGGCGGCATCGTCGGCGCCGGCGATGCGACGATGGAGTTGCGCTTTTTGTCAGGCAATGCCGACGTGCAGGCGGGCGACCTGCTGCACACCAGCGGCGTCGATGGCGTCTACCCGCCCAGCCTGGCGGTGGCGCGCGTGGTCAGCGTCGAGCGGCGTGTCGAGTCGGGCTTTGCCCGCATCTTGCTGGCCGCCGCGGCGCCCGCCGACGGCGTGCGCCATGTGCTGGTGCTGGAGCCGCTGGCAGCCCAGCTGCCGCCGCGGCCACGGCCGAGCCCGGCCGCTGCTGCCGCCGCCCGCCGCGGGAGTGCCAGGCCATGATCATGCCGCGCGGATCGGACCAGCTGCTGCTGCCGGTCAATCCCTTCTTCATCGGCCTGACCTTGCTGATGGCGATGGCCGTCAACTTGCTGCCCTTCGGCCGCAACCCGGCGCTGCCCGACCTGCTGGCGCTGGTGCTGGTGTTCTGGAACGTGCACCAGCCGCGCCGCGTCGGCGTCGGCCTGGCTTTCCTGTTCGGCCTCTTGATCGACGTCCACGAAGGCGCGCTGCTCGGTCAGCATGCGCTGGCCTACACCATGCTGAGCTATGGCGCGATCAGCATCCACCGCCGGTTGCTGTGGTTCGGCCTGGCCGAGCAGATGCTGCAGGTGGCGCCGCTGTTCTTTGCCGCCCATGGCGTGTCGCTGGCCGTGCGCATGCTCGCCGGCGGCATGTTCCCGGGCTGGCTGCTGCTGCTGGCGCCGCTGTTCGAAACCCTGCTGTGGCCGGTGGTGGCGCTGGCGCTGCTGGCGCCGCAGCGGCGCGCGCCCGATCCGGATCAGAATCGGCCCTTGTGATGGCTGCAAACCTGAACCGCCACGCGTGCGCGCCGGCCCGGGAGGCGCGATGACCGAACTCAAGGACATCGAACGCGAACTGGGCAACTTCCGCGGCCGCTTGCTGGCTGCGGCCGGCTTCGTGCTGGTGGCGTTTGCACTGCTGGGGGCGCGGCTGGTGCACTTGCAGGTGTTCCGCCACGACGAGCTGGCGACCCGGGCCGAGGCCAATCGCATCGCCGTCGTGCCCATCGTGCCCAACCGCGGCCTCATCGTCGACCGCAACGGCGTCGTGCTGGCCAGCAACTATTCGGCCTATACGCTGGAGATCGCGACCGCGCGCGCCGGCAAGCTTGAGCCGCTGATCGACGAGCTGGCGACCATCGTCGAGATCGCGCCGCGCGACCGCCGCCGCTTCAAGCGCCTGCTCGACGAAGGCAAGGGCTTCGAGTCGCTGCCGATCCGCACCAAGCTCAGCGACGAAGAGGTGGCGCGCTTCATGGCGCAGCGCTACCGCTTTCCCGGCGTCGAGGTCAAGGCGCGGCTGTTCCGCCACTACCCGCTGGGCGAGGTCGGCAGCCACCTGCTGGGCTACATCGGGCGCATCAACCCGGCCGAGAAAAAGGCCATGGAAGACTGGCCCGAAGAGAAGCTGGGCAACTACAAGGGCACGGAATACATCGGCAAGCTCGGGCTGGAGCAGAACTACGAGGCCGAGCTGCATGGCACGGCCGGCTTCGAGGAAGTCGAGACCAGCGCCGGCGGCCGCGCCGTGCGCCGGCTCAGCAGCCACCCGCCGACGCCGGGCAACAAGCTCGTGCTGTCGGTCGACATCCGGCTGCAGGCCCTGGTCGAGGAGCTGTTCGGCGACCGCCGCGGCGCGCTGGTGGCGATCGACCCGCGCAGCGGCGAGGTGCTGGCCTTCGTCAGCAAGCCGACCTTCGACCCCAACCTCTTCGTCGACGGCATCGACGTCGAAAGCTGGCGCGAGCTCAACGACAGCATCGACAAGCCGCTGCTGAACCGGGCCTTGCGCGGCACTTATCCGCCGGGCTCGACCTTCAAGCCCTTCATGGCGATGGCGGCGCTGAACAGCGGCAAGCGCAGCGCCAGCACCATCGTCAACGACGGCGGCAGCTTCCAGTTCGGCAACCATGTGTTCCGCAGCCATGGCGACAAAGGGCTGGGGCCGGTGGACATGTACAAGTCGATCGTCAAGTCGAGCAACGTCTACTACTACTCGCTGGCCAACGAGATGGGGGTCGACCTGATGCACGCGCAGCTGAGCCCGATGGGCTTCGGTCGGCGCACCGAGATCGACCTCGAAGGCGAGGTCACCGGCCTGCTGCCGTCCACCGAGTGGAAGCGCCGGGCCTACAAGAAGCCCGATCAGCAGCGCTGGTATGCGGGCGAGACCATCTCGCTGGGCATCGGCCAGGGCTACAACAGCTTCACGATGCTGCAGCTGGCCAGCGCCACGGCCACGCTGGTCAGCGGCGGCCAGCGTTTCGAGCCGCGGCTGGTGCGCGAGGTGGAGAACGTGCTGAGCAGCGCGCGCACGCCCGTGGCCGGCAAGGCCTTGCCGTCGTTGCCGTTCAA
>JAUYAJ010000187.1 GCA_030693565.1 Rubrivivax sp. | reverse complement strand
TCAAGAACCTCGAAGGCACGGAAGAAGACATCGAGGCCGACCTCATCGTCTCGGCCATCGGCCAGGCGGTCGACTTCACAGGCCTGGAGTCGCTCAGCAACGGCAAAGGCGGCATCAGCGCCGACAAGAACTACCAGGTCCAGGGCCAGCCCGGCATGTTCCTCGGCGGCGACATCGTGCGCCCGCACTTGCTGACGACGGCGATCGGCCATGGCGCCATCGCCGCTGACGGCATCGACCGCCATCTGCGCTCGGAGGCGGTCGAGAAGCGGCCCAAGATCGACGTTCACACCTGGGACATCCAGCGCAAGCTGATCGAGAAGGGCCTGGTGCTCAGCACCGTGCACGAACCGATCCGCGGCACCGACAGCAGCACGGCCGCGGTACACAACTACGACAACCGCAGCGACCGCTACGTCATCCCGCACGAAGAGCTGTTTCTCGGTCACTTCCCCTACGTCGCCCGCCACCGGCGCAAGGTGGTGACGCTCAACGCCGACCAGGCCTTGAACAATTTCGACGAGCGTGTGCTGGCGCTGACCGAAGCCGAAGCCGTCGGCGAAGCCAAGCGCTGCATGAGCTGCGGGCTGTGCTTCGAGTGCGACAACTGCGTCGTCTACTGCCCGCAGACGGCGGTGTTCAAGGTGCCCAAGTCCAAGTCGACCACCGGGCGCTATGTCGACACCGATTACACCAAGTGCATCGGCTGCCACATCTGCAAGGACGTCTGCCCGACCGGCTACATCCAGATGGGGCTGGGCGAGTGATCAACCTGCTGCGCCGCCTGGCTGGACACGGCGCTGCGGCGCTGGTGCTGGCCTGTGCGGCCGCAGCCGCGGGCGCCCAGGTGCCGGCCACTGCGACGGCGACAGCAACACGGCCGGCGATCGAACCCGCGCGTGGCGGTGAATGTGTCGCCGATCCGGCCTTCATGCGCCGCAACCACCCGGAACTGCTCAAGCACCAGCGCAACCAGACCGTGCACCAGGGCGTGCGCGACCCGCGCGCCAGCCTCAAGGGCTGCATCGAATGCCATGCCAGCAAGGCCAGCGGCAGCGTCGCCGTCGCCAAGACCGACTTCTGCATCAGCTGCCACAGCTTCGTCGCCGTCAAGGTCGATTGTTTCGAGTGCCACGCCAGCAAGCCGCCGCCCAGCGCCTTCCTGCCGCTGAACCACCCGCACGCCGACAGCGCCGCCACGCGGCTGGCGGCGCAGTGGCGCCAGCTGCCCCTGCAGCCGGGGGCCAAACCATGAAGCAGCCACCCGACACCGGCGCCAGCCAGGGGCTGAGCGGCCGCCGTGCCTTCCTCGGCCTGGCCGCGGTGGGCGGCGGGGCCTTGCTGCTGGCGCCCGGCATCCAGTTGCTCGAAGTCGCCCAGGCGGCGGTTCCAGGGGCGGCCGGCGCGAACCCAGGCGCGAACCCTGGCGCGAACCCCGGCGTGCGCTGGGGCTTGCTGATCGACACCAACCGCTGCGCGCCGGGTTGCAACGATTGCGTCAGCGCCTGCAACACCGAGAACGGCTTGTCGCCCAGCACCAGCCCGACCGCGCCGCAGTGGATCCGCAAGGTCGAGATCAAGGAGATCAAGACCGGCCGCATGCAGTCGCTGCCGGTGATGTGCCAGCACTGCGCCGACCCGCCCTGTGTCGACGTCTGCCCGACCGGGGCTTCGTTCAAGCGCGCCGACGGCATCGTACTGGTCGACAAGCACACCTGCATCGGCTGCCGCTACTGCGTGATGGCCTGCCCGTACAAGGCGCGCTCCTTCGTCCACGAGCCGCTGACCGACCAGAAACCCGACGTGCCGCGCGGCAAGGGCTGTGTCGAAGGCTGCACGCTGTGCGTGCACCGCATCGACCGCGGCGACGGCCCGGCCTGCGTCGAGGCCTGCACGAAGGCCGGCCACGGCGCGATGCTGTTCGGCGATCTCAATGACCCGGACAGCGAGATCTCGCGCCGCATCCGCCAGGTCTCGACGACCCAGTTGCGCGCCGACCTGCGGCTCGACCTGGGCGTGCGCTACGAGGGGCTGAACTGATGGCCACCGCACCGGCCTTGCGCGCCAGCGCCGAGCGCAACTTCTATGGCCTTGTGGCGCTGGGCGCCCTGGTGCTGACGGCCGGTCTGGCCGCGGCGCACTACATGGACGTCAACGGCCATGTCGTCACCGGCATGAACAACCAGGTCGTCTGGGGCCTGCCCCATGTGTTCGCCATCTTCATGATCGTCGCCGCCTCGGGTGTGCTCAACGTGGCCTCGGTGGGCTCGGTGTTCGGCCAGCCGGCCTACAAGGCGCGGGCGCCGCTGTCGGGCCTGCTCTGCCTGGCCTTGCTGGCCGGCGGGCTGATGGTGTTGCTGCTCGACCTCGGCCGGCCCGAACGCCTCATCGTCGCCGCCACGCACTACAACTTCAGGTCGGTGTTCGCCTGGAACGTGATCCTCTACTCGGGCATGTTCGCCATTGTCGCCGTCTACCTGTGGACGCTGCTGGAGCGGCGCATGAACCAGCATGCCAAGGCGGTCGGCATCGCCGTGCTGGTGTGGCGCTTCGTGCTGACCACGGGCACGGGGTCGATCTTCGGTTTCCTGGTCGCCCGCCAGGCCTACCAGTCGGCGCTGCTGGCGCCGCTGTTCATCGTGCTCTCGCTGGGCTGGGGGTTGGCGGTGTTTCTGATCGTGCAGGCGGCGCTGTATGGCTGGCACGGCCGCGCGCTGCCGGTGGCGCTGCTGCAGCGCATGGCGCGGCTGCTGGCCATCTTCGTTGCCGCGTCGCTCTACCTGGTGGCGGTGCACCATGGCACGGCGATCTACTTCACGCGCCAGCAAGACTTCGAAGCCTTCATCCTGCTCGGCCGTGGCGCGGCCAATGGCGTCTTTCCGTGGCTGTTCTGGGGCGGCTACGTCGGCCTGGGCAGCGTGCTGCCTTTGCTGCTGCTGTTCCACCCGCGCCTGGCCGGCCTGCGCGCCACGCTGGCAGCGGCGGCGCTGGTGCTGGCCGGGGCCTTTGCCTGGCTCTACGTCTTCATCATCGGTGGCCAGGCTTTCCCGCTCGAGATCTTTCCCGGGCATGTCGTCACCAGCAGCTTTTCCGATGGCACGGTCGAGCACTACCTGCCCAGCCTGCCCGAATGGCTGCTCGGCCTGGGCGGGCTGGCTGCGGCCTTCGTGCTGACGACGGTTGGCGTGCGCGTGCTCGACGTCATGCCGCCAGCGGCCGAGGAGGGCGCGTGATGGTGGCCGCTGCGCGCTGCATGCTGTCGGCGGCCCACAAGTCGTCGGGCAAGACGACGGTGACGCTGGGGCTGGCGGCGGCCTTCGCCGCCCGCGGGCTGGCGCTGCAGACTTTCAAGAAGGGGCCTGACTACATCGACCCGATGTGGCTGGCGCTGGCCAGCGGCCGGCCTTGCTTCAACCTCGACACCCATCTCAGCAACGAGGCGGCGGTGCGGGCCCGCTTCAGTCAGGCCGCGTCAACGGCCGACCTCAGCCTGGTCGAAGGCAACAAGGGCTTGTACGACGGCCTGGCGCTCGACGGCAGCAACAGCAACGCCGCGCTGGCGCGCTTTCTCGGCCTGCCGGTGGTGCTGGTGATCGACGCCCGCGGCATGACGCGCGGCGTGGCGCCGCTGATCCTGGGCTACCAGGCTTTCGAGCGCGACATCCACATCGGCGGCGTCATCCTCAACCGCCTCGGTGGCAGCCGCCACGAAGCCAAGCTGCGCGCGGTGATCGAGCATTACACCGACGTGCCGGTGCTGGGCGCGATCCAGCACGACGAGCGCCTGGCCGTGACCGAGCGCCACCTCGGGCTGGTGCCGGCGGCCGAGCTCGACGACGCCGCGCTGCGCGTGCGCGCCG
>JAUYAJ010000180.1 GCA_030693565.1 Rubrivivax sp. | reverse complement strand
CGGGTCGGCCTGCTGCAAGCTCATCAGCCCGAGCTGCAGCGCCAGCGGCCCGAGACCGTAATGGCCGCTGCCGCGGTCCTGCTCGACCAGGCCGAGCTTGCCGAAGCTCACCAGGTAGGGGTGGGCCTTGCCGGGCGCCATGCCGGCTTCGCGCGCCAGATCCTTCAGCGCCAGCGGCCGGCCGGCATGGACCAGCGCACGCAGCAGCTGGCCGCCGACCTCGACACTCTGGATGCCGCGCTGCTGGCCGTCGGGTGGGCCTTGATTCATCTCAAGCATTGTTAGACAATAACGAACTCGTTCGCTTTTGTCTAACGAAGATTTCAGGAGACCGCATGAGCAAGACCTTCGCCAGCCAGGCCGACCTCGAAGAGAAGAAGGTCAGTTTCACCCAGCTCTCCGACAACGCCTGGGCCTATACCGCCGAAGGCGATCCCAACACCGGCGTCATCGTCAGCGACGACGCGGTGATGGTGATCGACACCCAGGCCACGCCGGTGATGGCGCAGGACGTCATCCGCCGCATCCGCGAGGTCACCGACAAACCGATCCAGTACGTCGTGCTCAGCCACTATCACGCGGTGCGCGTGCTCGGTGCCTCGGCCTATGGCGCCGAGCACATCGTCGCCAGCCGCGACACCTACGACCTCATCGTCGAACGCGGCGAGCAAGACAAGGCGAGCGAGATCGGCCGCTTCCCGCGCCTGTTCCAGTCGGTCGAATCGGTGCCGGCGGGCATGACCTGGCCGACCATCACCTTCAACGGCGCGATGTCGATCTGGCTCGGCAAGCTCGAAGTCCAGTTGCTGCAGCTGGGCCGCGGCCACACCAAGGGCGACACCGTGGCCTGGTTGCCGCAGCAGAAGATCTTGTTCAGCGGCGACCTCGTCGAGTACGACGCCACGCCTTACGCCGGCGACGCCTATTTCAAGGACTGGCCGACGACGCTGGACCGGCTGGCCGCGCTGCAGCCCGCCAAGCTGGTGCCAGGCCGCGGCGCCGCGCTGACCACGCCCGCGATGGTGCAGGCCGGGCTGGCCGGCACCCGGGCTTTCGTCAGCGACCTCTACGCCAGCGTGCAGGCGGGTGCTGCCGCCGGCAAGGACTTGCGCACCATCTACAAAGACACCCACGCCGCGTTGACGCCGAAATACGGCCACTGGGTGATCTTCAATCACTGCATGCCTTTCGACGTCACGCGCGCGCTCGACGAAGCCACCCAGTACCCCGACCCGCGCATCTGGACCGACGCCCGCGACCAGGCGATGTGGCAGAGCCTGGAAGGCTGACAGCCCGACGACAGGGCACGGCCTTGCTCAGCACCTACACCTATCCCGAGTACGCCTACCGGCGGCCGGCAGAACTGGGCGCTGCGGCGCCGGCGCGCCACCCGGTGGTGGTGGTCGGCGCCGGCCCGGTCGGGCTGGCGGCGGCGATCGACCTGGCCCAGCTCGGCCAGCCTGTGCTGCTGCTCGACGACGATCACACCGTCAGCGTCGGCTCGCGCGGGCTGTGTTACGCCAAGCGCGCGCTCGAGGTGCTGGACCGGCTGGGCTGCGGCGACGCCGTGGTCGCCAAAGGCGTGACCTGGAACGTCGGCCGCACCTTCCACCGCGAAGCCGAGGTCTTCAGCTTCAATCTGCAGCCCGAGCCCGGCCACCGCCGGCCCGGCATGGTCAACCTGCAGCAGTATTACCTTGAGCAATACCTGGTCGAGCGCGCCGCGCAGTTACCGAACATCGACCTGCGCTGGCGCCACAAGGTGGTGGGCGTGCAGCCGCAAGGCGACGGCGCGCTGATCGAAGTCGAGACCGCCGACGGCCGTTACACGCTGCAGGCCGACTGGCTGGTGGTCGCCGACGGCGCGCGCAGCCACATCCGCCGCCAGCTCGGCCTGGACATCGAAGGCCAGGTGTTCCAGGACCGCTTCCTCATCGCCGACGTGGTGATGAAGGCCGACTTCCCGGCCGAGCGCTGGTTCTGGTTCGACCCGCCCTTCCACCCCGGCCAGAGCGTGCTGCTGCACCGCGAGGCCGACAACGTCTGGCGCATCGACTTCCAGCTCGGCTGGGACGCCGACCCCGAAGAAGAAAAGACACCCGAGAAGGTGCTGCCGCGCATCCGCGCCATGCTCGGCCCCGAGCGCGAATTCGAGCTCGAATGGGTCAGCGTCTACACCTTCCAGTGCCGGCGCATGCAGCGCTTTCGCCATGGCCGGCTGCTGTTCGTCGGCGACGCCGCGCACCAGGTCTCGCCTTTCGGCGCGCGCGGCGCCAATTCGGGCATCCAGGACAGCGACAACCTGTGCTGGAAACTCGACCTGGTGATGCGCGGCCTGGCGCCCGGCGCCTTGCTCGACAGCTACAGCGACGAGCGTGTCGTCGCCGCCGACGAGAACCTGATGAACTCCACGCGCTCGACCGACTTCATCACCCCCAAGAGCGCGGTGTCCAAAGACTTCCGCAACGCGGTGCTCACACTCGCCGGCGAACACGCTTTTGCGCGCGCGCTCGTGAACTCGGGCCGGCTGTCCGTGCCTTCGCACCTGGACGACTCGGCGCTGAACACCCCCGACGTCGACGCCTTCAGCGGCCGGATGGCGCCGGGCGCGCCGATCGACGATGCGCCGGTGACACACGAGAGCCACGACGGCTGGCTGCTCCAGTTCACCGGCAATCACTT
>JAUYAJ010000177.1 GCA_030693565.1 Rubrivivax sp. | reverse complement strand
CGGGTCGGTGTCTTGCGGGAGGTGCCGAACACACGGTATCCGGCCCGCGCCAGCGCCTGCGCGGTCGCCTCTCCGATACCACCCGATGCTCCCGTGATGATGGCCACGGAGCCTGGTTGCTGCTTTTGTGGATGGGACATGCTTGCTCCTGTGTGAAGAAAAAGTTCAGGTACCTGTGTCGGCGAGCTCAAGCACGGAACCCTTCGCTCGCGCCTTGCGCCAACAGAGTGCCCGGCGCTGGTGCGTCGGCGGGGGCGTCGCGCCGCACCGGCTGCAGCGCCTGCATCAGCATCAGCATCAGCCGGCGCAATGCGTCCCAGGGTTCGGCCGGCCAGTCGGGGTGGCGCAGGCCTTTGACCAGGCCATCGCAGATGCTGGCGGCTTCGACCAGGTGGGCCAGCTGGTGGCTGGACAGCAGCGGCAGCGCGCGTTCGAACAGCTTTTCCTTGGCGCCCCAGGCGCGCGCTTCGCGCAGCGCCAGCGGCAGCGGTTTGCCGTCGTCGACGGCCTGGGCAACGCGGCGCAGCGAGCGAATGTCCTCGGCCAGCGTCCAGTGCACCAGCACCGCCGCTTCGCCTTCGGCGCGCAAGCCGTCGAGCATGCGCAGCGCGCGCACGACCTGGCCGGCCAGCACCGCTTCGCCGAGCTTGAAGACGTCGTAGCGCGCCACGTTGAGCACCGCGGCTTCGACCTGCTCGTAGCTCAGCTCGCCGGCCGGGTGCAGCAAGGCGAGCTTTTGCAGTTCCTGGTGGGCGGCGAGCAGGTTGCCTTCGACGCGGTCGGCAAAAAACGCCAGCGTGTGCTGGCCGGCCTCGCCCGCCAGCACACGCTGGCCCTGTCGCGCCAGCCGCTGGGCAATCCAGGCCGGCAGCGCGCGGCGCTCGATCGGTTCCACGCGCACGGTCACGCCGGCGCTGTCGAGGGCGCCGAACCAGGCGCTCTTGAGCTGCTGGCCGTCGAGCCGCGGCAACTGCACCAGCGTCAGCACGTCGTCGCTCAGGTGCTCGCAATAGCGCTGCAAGGCCTCCGAACCGTCTTTGCCGGGCTTGCCGCCGGGGATGCGGATCTCGATCAGCTGGCGGTCGGCGAACAAGCTCATTGCCTGCGCGGCGCCGAGCACCGCGCTCCAGTCGAAGTGCGCGCCGCTGACGCTGAAGACCTTGCGCTCGCCGTAGCCGGCATCGCGCGCCGCAGCGCGGATCGCGTCGCCGGCTTCCTGGGCCAGCAGTGGCTCGTCGCCAAACACGGTGTACAGCGGCTTGAGCCCACGCCCGAGCTGGGCCGCCAGCTGATCGGCTTTGATCTGCATGCTCAGTGCTCCGCGCCAAAGGCGCTGCGGGGGGCGCTCATCTCAAGGCTGGATCGCCGCCAGCCGCTGCAGCAGCTGCAAGGCGACGTCGGCTTCCATCTCGCGGAACAGCGCGGCTTCTTCGTGTTGCTTGGCCAGCGCCGCGGTCTCGCTGTAGCTGAGGTCGCGCGACTGGCGCAGCTCGACCGCTGCCATCAGCTCGCGGCCGCCGGGAGCGGCGGCGCGCACGTGGAGCTTGACGCGCAGCTGCAGCTCGCGCACCTGCGCCGCCGCGGTCGACGCGACGACGCTGCGTTCGCGCGTGTCGGCCAAGGCGTGGACGACGACTTGCGCCGTCGCCAGGTCGTCGACGACGCGCACGCCCGGCAGCAGTTGGCGCCGCAGTTCGGCGGCCAGCGGTGAGAAAGGGGCAAAGCCGGTCAGCGCGACGCGCTCGAAGCGCATCTGCGGCGGCCGGCGCAAGCGAAAACCGCAGCCGGCCAGGCTGGCTGCGGCCAGCGCGGCGCCGGCGGTGAGCCAGCGCCGGCGCGCCCGATCAGACGACGACATTGACGAGCCGGCCCGGCACGACGACGACCTTCTTCGCTGGCTTGCCATCGGCAAAGCGCAGGAACTCGGGGCTGGCCAGCGCCGCGGCCTCGATCGCCTCGCGGTCGGCACCGGCGGGCACGCGGATCGCGCCGCGGTGTTTGCCGCTGACCTGCAGCACGAGCTCGATCTCGGCCTGCACCAGCGCGCCTTCATCGACCTGCGGCCAGGGCGCGTCAAGCAGGTCGCCGTGGGCGGCGCTCAGGCCGAGCTCGGTCCACAGGCCATGGCTGATGTGCGGCGCCGCCGGGTACAGGCAGCGCAGCAGCAGCCCCAGGCCTTCGCGCAGCGCGGCGCTGTCGGCCTTGCTGTCACTGAGCCGGGCGTCGTCGAGCGCGTTGAGCATCTTCATCGCGCCCGAGATCACGGTGTTGTATTGCAACCGTTCGTAGTCGTGGCTGACCTGGCGCAGCAGCTGGTGCATTTCGCGCCGCAGGTCGGCGGCGCCGGCGCTCAGGCCGTCGAAGGAGGTGCCGGCGCCGGCCAGCCGGGCGCTGTGTTTGACGCCGAAAGTCCAGAGCCGGCGCAGGAAGCGGAACGAGCCTTCGGCGCCGGAATCGGACCACGACGCGCTCTGGTCGGGCGGGCCGGCGAACATCGTGAACACGCGCGCGGTGTCGGCGCCGAAGCGGGCGATGATGTCGCGCGGCTCGACGACGTTGTTCTTGGACTTTGACATCTTCTCGATGCCGCCCAGCGCCACCGGCAAGCCGTCGGCGCGCGCCGTCGCGCCCACCGGGTGGCCGCGCTCGTCGGTCTGCACCTCGACTTCGCTGGGGTAGAACCAGCGCTTCTTGCCCGACGCTTCCTCGCGGTAGTAGGACTCGTTGAGCAGCATGCCCTGG
>JAUYAJ010000164.1 GCA_030693565.1 Rubrivivax sp. | reverse complement strand
CAAGCCGAGCCGGCAATGCGCCACCTGCGCCAGGCGCTGGCGGGCGACGGCAACGACGCGACCTGGATCCGCCGGCTGCACGCGCGCGAGCCGCTGCTACCCGAGGTGGTACGCCAGCAGACGCTGTGCTGGGCCGGCCGCGGTGCGGCCTGATGCGGCTCAGTGCAGCAAGCCGGGAAACACCAATTCGAAAGCCGGCACCGCGGCGTCGAAGGGGTGCGCGTCTTCGGTCATGCAGAAGAAGGTGCCGTGCATCTGACCATGCGGTGTGTCGATGCGCGTCCCGCTGGTGTACTCGAAGCTCTCGCCGGGCTTGAGCAGCGGCTGGTGGCCGACCACCGCCAGGCCGCGCACGTCTTCGCGCTGGCCGTTGGCGTCGGTGATGACCCAGTGCCGCGCCACCAGTTGCGCGGTGATGTCGCCGCTGTTGCGGATGGTGACGGTGTAGGCGAAGGCAAACGGCCCCGCCGGGGGCTCCGATTGATCGGGCAGGTATTGCACGTGCACGGAGCAGCTGAACTCGGGTCTGGACATCGGCGGCATTGTAGGCAGCGACCTAGAATTCGCCCATGACCACGTACCGCATCGCCCCCAGCATTCTCTCGGCCGACTTCGCCCGCCTGGGCGAGGAAGTGCGCAGCGTCGTCGCCGCCGGCGCCGACTGGATCCACTTCGACGTCATGGACAACCATTACGTGCCCAACCTGACTTTCGGCCCGATGGTCTGCCAGGCGCTGCGCCCGCACGCGGTGACCGCCGCCGGCGCCCGGGTGCCGATCGACGTCCACCTGATGGTGCAGCCGGTCGACGCGCTGGCCAGCGCAGTCGCCAAGGCCGGCGCCGACCTCGTGAGCTTCCACCCCGACGCCAGCGCCCATGTCGACCGCACGCTGCAGCTGATCCGCGGCGAAGGCTGCCGGGCCGGGCTGGTGTTCAACCCGGCGACGCCGCTGGACGTGCTGGAATGGGTGATCGACAAGGTCGACCTGATTCTCATCATGAGCGTCAACCCGGGCTTCGGTGGCCAGAGCTTCATCGACTCGGCGCTGCGCAAGATCGAGCGCGCGCGCAAGCTCATCGACGCCAGCGGCCGCGACATCCGGCTCGAAGTCGACGGCGGCATCAAGGTCGACAACATCCGCCGCGTCGCCGCCGCCGGCGCCGACACCTTCGTCGCCGGCAGCGCGATCTTCGGCCAGCGCGACTACAAGGCCGTGGTCGACGCGATGCGCGCCGAACTCGCCCAGGCCTGATTCCCCTTCATTCAGCCTTCACGGGGCGGCCCGGCCCCGATCAACTCCCTTTGCCGTGACCCAGCTCCCGTTTCAAGCCAGCGACCTGCAAGCCGCCATCGTCGACCTCGACGGCACCATGGTCGACACCGTCGGCGACTTCGAAGTCGCACTGGCGCTGGCGCTGGCCGACATCGGCTACCCGGCGGTCGGCCGCGAGTTCATTTCACGCACCGTCGGCAAAGGCTCGGAACACCTGCTGTCGAAAACGCTGGCCGAAGTGGGCGCGCCCGCGTCGCTGTACGACGACGCCTGGCAGCGCTACCAGCAGCATTACGTGGCGGTCAACGGCCGCTGCTCGGCGGTCTACCCCGGCGTCATCGAAGGCCTGCAGGCGCTGCGCGCGCGCGGCCTCAAACTGGCCTGCCTGACCAACAAGCCCAGTGCCTTTGCCCGCCCGTTGCTGGCGCTCAAAGGCCTGGACGGCTTCTTCGACGCCGTCTTCGGCGGCGACGCTTTCGCGCGCAAGAAGCCCGACCCGCTGCCGCTGCTGGAGACCTGCAAGGCGCTCGGGGTGGCGCCGCAGCACACGCTGATGGTCGGCGACTCGAGCAACGACGCCCAGGCCGCGCGCGCCGCCGGCTGCCCGGTGGTGCTGGTGAGCTACGGCTACAACCACGGCGAGCCGGTGGCGCGGGCTGGCGCCGACGCGGTGATCGACCGCATCGACGATTTGCAGCGCCTGTGGCCGGCGCCGCTTTGATAGACTGCGCGCCATGTTCACGGCCCGTGTCCCCACCCAAGCCACCCTGGCAGGTTCCCGCGACCGGGGAGCCTGGCTCTGGCGTCGCTCGCCACGCCCGGTCTGACCCCGCGGGTCGGACCTCGCCGCAGAGCGGCCCCGCAGCGGGCGCCGCTCGCCAGACACAGCAGCGCTGCCCCAGCACGGGGGCCAGCGAAGGGGCCAGCCAGTGATCACCGAACTTGAATTCAAGAGCCTCAGCGCTCAGGGCTACAACCGCATTCCGCTCATCGCCGAGGCGCTGGCGGACCTGGAAACACCGCTCTCGCTCTACCTCAAGCTGGCCGGCGGCAGCCGCCACAGCTTTCTGCTCGAGTCGGTGGTGGGCGGCGAACGTTTCGGCCGCTATTCCTTCATCGGCCTGCCGGCCAGGACGCTGCTGCGCGCCACCGGCGCGCTGACCGAAGTGCTCACCGACGGCGTCGTCGTCGAGCGTTTCGAGGGCAACCCGCTGGACTTCATCGCCGGCTACCAGGCACGCTTCAAGGTTGCGCTGCGGCCCGGGCTGCCGCGCTTTTGCGGCGGCCTGGCGGGCTACTTCGGCTACGACACGGTGCGCAGCATCGAGCCGCGTCTGCAGCAGGCCGCCAAGCCCGGCGGCATCGACACCCCCGACATCCAGCTGCTGCAGACCGAGGAGCTGGCGGTCATCGACAACCTGTCGGGCCGGCTCTACCTGATCGTCTACGCCGACCCGTCGCGGCCCGAGGCTTTCTCGGCCGCCAAGCGCCGGCTCGGCGAGCTGTCCGACAAGCTCAAGTACAGCGTCACCGCGCCGGCCGTCAAGCGCGGCGCCTCCTACGCGGTCGAGCGCCAGTTCGCCAAGGACGACTATCTGGCGGCGGTGCGCCGCGCCAAGGAGTACATCGCCGCCGGCGACATGATGCAGGTGCAGATCGGCCAGCGGCTGAGCAAGCGTTACACCGAAAGCCCGCTGTCGCTGTACCGCGCGCTGCGCTCGCTGAACCCGTCGCCCTACATGTATTTCTACGACATGGGTGACTTCCAGATCGTCGGCGCCAGCCCCGAGATCCTGGTCCGCCAGGA
>JAUYAJ010000162.1 GCA_030693565.1 Rubrivivax sp. | reverse complement strand
GCAAGATCAAGATCAAGAGCCTGAACTTCATGCGCGGTCGCACTTTTCTGAACAAGTTCGTGCTCATCGACGAAGCGCAGAACCTGACGCCCAAGCAGATGAAGACGCTGATCACGCGCGCCGGCCCGGGCACCAAGATCGTCTGCCTGGGCAACCTGGCGCAGATCGACACGCCCTACCTGACCGAAGGCAGTTCGGGCCTGACCTACGCCGTCGACCGCTTCAAGGGCTGGCCGCACGGCGGCCATGTGATGCTGGCGCGCGGCGAACGCTCACGACTGGCCGACTTCGCCAGCGACGTGCTCTGAGTCAAGGTTCGTCGCGCCGGCGCAGAAAGCTGGCAAAGCGCGGCAAGCCGGTGCGGGTGCGGCCAAGGAAGGTATAGGTCACCCAGCTGCCCAGCGGCGGCGGCGCCTCGCGCTGGGCGTCGCTGAAGCCGCTGCCGAGCTGGAATTCACGGCCTGCGGCATCGCGCACGCGCAGCGCCCCCAGGCGCCCGAGGTGCCGGCCCTGGCCCGGCAGGTGCGCCAGCACCTGGGCTTCGTCATCCTCCAGCGGCTTGAGCTTGAGCAGCGCGTCGCTGCGCCCGGCAGCGTAGAGGGCATCGGCGCGGTGCAGCATCAAGCCTTCACCGTCGGCCTGCACGACCTCGGCCAGCCGGCGCCGCAGCGCCGCCCGGCTCGGCTCGCTGCGTTGCTCCACCCAAAACAATGGCGAGCCGGGGGCTGCGAGCACCAGCGCGTGCAGCCGCTCGGCGCGCACGGCAAAGGTCTCGGCGCTGCCCGGCAGGTCGAAAACCGCGTAGTGCAGCTGGCGCCAGCGAGCGTCATCAGGCTGAGCGCGGCGCACGGTGGACGACACCGCGTCGAACTGACCGCGGCCTTGCCAGAGCTCACCATCGAGCGGCGTTACCGGCAGCTGGGCGAGAAACCAAGCCGGTGCGGCGATGCTGGCGCCGCTGCGAAAGCACAGTTTGTGGCCGTCCCAGATGCCACGCACGCCGTCGAGCTTCTCGCTCACCAGATAACCTTCAGGGTCGACATCGGGCGCAGCCACCCGCGCCAGCATCAGCGGCTGGGGCAAGCCAGCATAGGCCGCTGGCAGGCCGCCCACTCCGGCCAGACCGGCGACCCAGGCCAGCGCCTCGCGCCGGTTCACCCCGCTCGGATATCGCATCGTCGACTCCCGGCCAACATGGCCAGCCGCCAGTGTCGACGGCCGCCGAGGCGCAGGCCATCGCCCGGGTTGAGGACGCACGGCCCCCCAAGCGGGGGCCTGGACCTCAGCGTTTGGCGCGGGCGGCGGCTACGGCCTTGCCGGGATGAAGCAGGATGCGCCGGCCGTCAGCGCTGCGATCGGCAGTCTCGGTGATGAGCGCGATCAGTTCGGTCGGCTTGAGCCGCGGATTCACCGCCAGCATCTTGGCCGCCAGATTGGCCACTTGCGGCGCCGCCATCGAGGTGCCCGACAAAGCCACCCGCTGACCGCCGGGCAGGAAACTTTCAACCTGGTAGCCGTTGGCGTGCACCTTCACCGTCGGGCCGTAGCTGGTGAAGCCGGCCTCGTCGCCGGCCAGGTCGACAGCGCCGACCGTCAACAGGTTGGGCAGTTCGATCGCCGCCGGGATGTCCTCGACGAAGGTCGGGTCCTGATTGCTGTTGCCGGCGGCGGTGATGAACAAGATGGCCGGCGCACTGGCGAAGGCCTTGGTCAGCGCGGCGCGGGTGATGTCGAAATACTGCCGCGCCAGTCCCTTGCGCGCTTCGGGCGTCTTGCCGACGCCGCACTGCTCGAGCGCGCTTTCGATGCTGGCAACGCCACCGCCCCAGCTCATGTTGACGACGCGCACCTTCTGCGCCTTCAGGTAGTCCACCGTGGCCTGCGCCGCCGCCGCACCGCGCAAGGTGTCGGCGCGGCTCGGGCAGGGGTCGGGGTGCAGCTTGTGGTCGAACTCCAGCCGCGCAACGACCAGGCGCGCAAACGGATTGCCGGCCAGCGCAATGCCGGCCACATGGGTGCCGTGCTCGTAGTTGCCGGCCAGGTTCAGTTCCTCGATGGCGGGCTTGTAGTTCTCGGGCGCGAGGTTGGACAGGTATTGCTTGACCTCGGTGGCCTCGGGACTGTCGATGTCCGACTGCAGGTCGGAAAAGCCCTTGGTGCGCGCCGCCATCTGCGGCAGCCGACTTTGCAGCGCCTTGGGAATCGGCATCAGCTCGCCTTTGGCGCGCCGACTGTATTTGTCGTAAGCGATGACACGCGGCCGGCCCTGGGCGTCGCGCAGCACCTGCTTGCCAAACAGCGCGGTGTCGACGCCGCTGTCCCAGACCGAGACGATGACCGGACCGCGGCCGTCGGCGGCCGTCAGCACGACGTCGCGTGCGGCCCAGATGTCGGTCTTGACCACCTTGTGCGCGGCCAGATAGCTGCTGAAGACCTCCACCAGCGTCTGCTTGAGCGGCAGCGTCGCCAGCAGCGAATAGCGCGCAAACACCAGGCCAGGGGCGAAGTCGGAACTGATCTCGCCGCTCTGGCTGGCGATCGGCTGCATGACTTCGCGCACCTGACCCAGGATCAGCGCCTCGCCGATCAGTTCGGCGCTAGCCTTGAGCTCGCGGATGTCGTTCTCGATCACCGGATGCGGCAGCGCCGCCAGTTCGCGGGCGATGATCTCGCCCACGGTGCGACGGTAAGCCTCCCCGGTCGCGCCCTGCGCCTGCGCTGCCGTGGCCATAGCGCGCAGCCGCAGGCCCGACAGCAGCTTGTCGGCCGGCTTGTCCTGCAGCCCGCGCACCGTTTCGGCCCGGCCCAGCGCCGACGCGTACTGCCCGTCGAGGAAGTCGAGCACCGCCAGCAAGGTCAGCAGATCGCGCTGCGTGCCTTTGTCCGGAATCTCGTAGAACGACAACACCCCTTCGACATCACGGCGGATCGCCTGGCCGAGCGGCGCAAACTGCTCGGCCGAGCGCACGATGTCGTCGAGCTTGCCGCTGACCTTGTAGGTGAAGCGCGGCAGGTCGGCGGCCTTGTCGATGCGCGGTTTGGTTTGCGCCGCCGCGCCCAGGCTCGCGCCCAGCCACAGGACGAAGAACAGCAACCAGGCGTGCCGGACGGGTATCGAGCGATTCATGATCGGCGGGCCGCCGGGCACGGCGGACGATGTGCGAAGGTCGCCATCGTACGACTGTGGCGCGCCAACGCGCGACGAGGCGCGTACACGGCTTCAGGCGCGCCATCGACGCCAACCCCCTCGAACCGGGGGTGGCGCGCGATGGCCGACGAGCGCGGACTTCACTGACCCGGATGCCTGTCATCTCTTCGCACGCGGCGCAGTACGGAACTCGGGCGAACCACAGCGCCAGTGATGAGCAAGACCAGGCAGCCCAGCCGATCGGCACCGTCGGAACATCCCGAAGTCGAGGCGTCCGGCCATGGAACAGACTTCTGGCATGCGCCATCTGGCGCTGGCGGCCCTGATTGCCACGCTGCCGCCGTCCTTCGGCGCGCAATCCTTGGGTGTCGTGCCGCTTTGTGCTGCATCGCCGGGCGCGTCGCACAAGACGTGGCTCGTGTTTCTGGCACTGCTGTCCCTTTGGCGTCACCTTGCCGGCCCCGGTTCGGGTTCGCAGCCCCGCTGAGTTCGCCGCGGCCGAACCGCACTGGCCCTCCGCCCCCCCGACTCCGGGGATAGACTTCCACCGCGCCAGCGTTATTGTGTCCTCGTCGCGTCGTTCATATCGGTCCGCAGGGACCGCATCTTTGCAGCGGCAGTTTGGAGGGTGGTTTCATGTCCACTTCGGTGATGCGTCTTGTGGCGCTTGCTTCCTCACTGGCCTGCGGTGTGGCGTTCGCCGCGCCGTCGGGCAGCGTTCCGTCGGTGGCCAGTGTCGGCAGATCGGTGACCGTGACCGGCAGCGGATTCAGCCCGGGCACCATGGTCACGATCAAGGTCAGCGGTCCGAACCAGTCGGTATCGATGGGGGCGGCTGCCGTTGGGGCCGACGGGCGCATGGCGCTCCCGATTGTCGCCAGCCAGCCTGGATCGCACCGGATACAGATCCTGGATGCGAGCGGCAGCACGCTGGTGGGCAACCTGACGCTGGTCGTTACCCCGTAGCCTGCCAGTTGAAGTGCCGCCGTGGGACTGCTTATTCACGCTCGAAGGCAGGTGCTGACAGCGCTGTTTTGTGTCGGCCTGTCCAACGTGCTGGCACAGGGCGGCGCCGGTCCGGGCGCCGCACCATCCGCACCGTCCCCGTTGGTCTTCACGTCCATTCGCGACGGCACGATGCAGGTCTTCCGCATCGACGCCGCGGGCGGCCGCGAAGTGAAGCTGTCGCAGGGCTCGAATGTCGACATGCAGCCCACCTGGTCAAGCCAAGGTCGGATCGCGTTTGTCTCGTACCGGACCGGCGCCGGCGACATCTACACGATGAATGCCGACGGCGGCGACATCCGGCGCCTGAGCGCCCACCCGGGGCTTGAACAGAGCCCCGCGTGGTCACCGGACGGCCGTCGCATCGCCTACGTCGGTGCACATGGCGCCGGCGCGGCAGTGTGGGTCGTCAACGACGATGGCAGCGGTGAGCAGGTGATTTCCGGGAAGCTGATCGAAGTCGGTGCGCCGCAGTGGTCGCCCGATGGCTCGCGGATTGCGTTCTCGGCTGCAATCGACCACAAGTCGCGCGTCGTCGTCGCCAACCTCGCCACCGGCGAGGTCGGCCCGGTCACCGACGGCACCGGTGGCGAGGTCGGTCCGACCTGGTCGCCGGACGGCAGGTCGATCCTCTACGTCCACTCGGGCAGTCGCACCGAAGGCGTGGGTCTGCGCCTGCTCCGATGGGGCGAGACCCAGCCTCGGATGCTCACGTCCAACGGGTACACCAACAGCCAGCCGCAGTTCTCGCCCGACGGGACGAAGGTGCTGTACCTCAGCAATGCGTCGACGCAGGGCGCCCGCATGAACGTGCATGTCATCAACGTCGACGGGACGGAGCCGACCAACCTGACGCACTGGGAACACGCCGACATGGGCGCGACCTGGTCGTCCGACGGACGGCAGATTTTCTTCGCCAGCTTCAAGGACTGGCCGGGGCAGATCTATCGGATGAATGCTGATGGCAGCGATGTCCGCCGCCTGACCGAATCGAAATTCCAGGACAGCTACCCGGTTTCACGCCCGACCCGCGTTGCGCCCGCCGCGGTGGCCTCGAAACACTGAAGCACGACCAACCCTCCCAGGAGGTCCCGCATGAACACGCCCATCCGCACCCGCCTGTCGAAGACCCCGCGCGCCGTGTCGCGCCTGACCGCGCTGGCGCTCGCCCTCGCACCGGTGCTGGCCGGCGCCGGCACCACGGTCTACACGCTGGACTTCGACTTCGATCTGGGCGTTCTGTCGGGCGTGAACCACACCGCGCCCAACAACCACCAGTTGCAGTTGAGTGCGATCGGCACGACGTTTCCAGTGCTGTGGATCGCCAACGCCGGCGAAGACACGATGTCCAAGATCGACACCACGACGGGGCGTGAACTGGCGCGCTACCGCACCTTCTTCGGCAGTGGTGCCTTCGGCAACCACGGCGCGTTCTCCGGCCCCGCGCCGTCGCGTTCGGCGGTCGACATCGACGGCAACGCCTACATCGCCAACCGGCACTTCGACGGCCGCCGCCCGATGGTCATGAAGGTGCTGGCCGACGGCTTCATCGACCGCAACGGCAATTCGACCGAACAGACTTCGACCGACGTGGACATCAGCGGCACCATCAGTGCCGCCGAAACCCTGGACGTCGTCGAGTCCAACGCCAACGGGTTCTTCGATTGCTCGGCGGCCAGCTGCGAGAGCCGGGACGAACGCGTCGCCTGGACGTCGGTGCTGCCCGCCGGCGAGGCCAGTGGCCTCGGCCGTGCGCTTTGCATCGGCACCGACGGCAACCTCTGGGTCGGCGTCTACGGCACCAGCCGTTACTACAAGATGCGGGCCAGCGACGGCGTGTTGCTCAGCGGCCCGCACGCGATCGGCGTCACGCCCTACGGCTGCCTGATCGACGGCGCCGGCATGCTATGGAGCGCATCGCTGTCCACGGTGTTGGGCCGCCTCGACACCAGCAGCCCGGGCTCGACGACCACGTTCACCGACGGCTCGAGCACGAACTACGGCATTGCGCTTGGCAACGGCAAGGTCTACCTGGCATCGCTGAGCGGGTTCGGCTTTCGCCAGTTCGATCCAGGCTCGAGCGCGTTCAGCACGCCGGGCGGATCCAAGGGGTTCAGCTCGACGGGCATCTCGGTCGACGGTTCCGGCAACATCTGGACCGGACCGTACACGACCGGTGGCGTCAGCAAGTACAACGCCGCCGGCACGCTGCTGTGCAGCGGCGCCAACCAGTTCGTGGGCAGCATCGAGACGCGCGGCGTCATCGTCGATGCCGACAACAACATCTGGCAGATCAACCGCCACACCAACAGCGTCGCCAAGTACCGCGGCAGCGACTGCGCGCCGCAGGGCACGTACCCGGTCGGCTTCGACCCGTACACCTACAGCGACGCCACCGGCTTTGCGGCGCGCAACATCACGACGCCCACAGGCACCTGGACGGTGGTCAACGACAGTGGCGCGTCCGGTCAGGCCTGGTCCAAAGTCAGCTGGACCGACAGCGTCCCGGCCGGCGCAGCGGTGCTGGTCAGCGCGCGCGCCGACAACGTCCAGGCCAATCTGTCGAGCCTGCCATTCGTTCCGGTCAGCAACGGCGCCAACCCAGGTCTGACGGGGCGCTTCATTCAGGTCCAGGTCAGGCTCAACGCCGCACCCGCCGGCACGTCGCCGGTCCTGTTCGACCTGTCGCTCCAGACCCCGGACACGACCTGCGACGTCGACCGCGACGGCGACATCGACCAGCTCGACCTGGCGCTGATCAGCCGGGCACGCAATCAGCCCGCAACGGGACCCGACGACCCTCGGGATGCCGACGGCGACCGCAGGATCACGCCCAACGACGTCAAGGTCTGCATCCCGAAGTGCACGCGGCCGAACTGCGCCACGCAGTGACGCCTTGTCACCCCAAGCCACCATTTCGATCCACCGTCAACACAGAAGATGTCCACCATGAAGAAACTGCTGCACTCTTTCGTCCTGACTCTGGCGCTGCTGCTGGGCAGCGGCGCTCAGGCTGTATCGATATCGCTGTTCGATCTCTTGCAGCCAGGCGGATCGATCATCGCGGGCGACAAGCTCATGGACAACTGGTCGCTCACCTTCCAGGACAAGTCGGACGGCACGTTGGTCAACACCAACAACATCCTCGTCACCGCGCTGAACGATGGTGGCATGGACCCAGGCCCGGGCTTGCAGTTCGACATCCTCAGTAACGAGTTCCTCGTCGGCGGCAACGGCATCTACGCCTACCTCGACTTCCAGTTCGGCTTTCGGGTGTCGGTGCTCGACCCGCAGAAGCGCATCAAGGACAACTCGCTGAACCTGCTAGGCGCAAGCCTGTTCCACGCCGTCGACGGAAGCAACGATCTGGGCTCTTACATTCTTGAGACCATTGGCACCACGGCCGGCGCTTCCGACCTGGGCAGCAAGGACGTCAGCTTCGACGTCCTCGATGACACCCAGAATGCCAAACTGACTGATTCCGCCAACTTCGCACCGCAGTCGGCGATCTGGGTCACCAAGAACATCCTGGTCTGGTCGACCGACGTCGGGGATTTCGCGGAGTTGACAAGCTTCAACCAACGCTTCTCGCAGACCACCGTCCCCGAGCCCGGCTCGATGGCGCTGGCCATGCTGGCACTGGTCGGGCTGGGCGCGGTGCGCGGGCAGCGCAAGACAGCCGTGGCAACTTGACACGCATGAAGATGATTTGATGCGGCGGCGCGCTGGCGCTATCGAAGCGCCCGCCGCGCGCCGCCGGCATCACCCCGCGCCGACCAGTTCCTTGACCTGCTGCAGCGCGCTCGGGCCCTCGATCGTCGTCAGGTCGCCCGGGTCGCGCTGTTCACACACCGCCTGGATGGCCCGGCGCAGCAGCTTGCCCGACCTCGTCTTGGGCAGCACGTTGACGAAGCGCACCCGCGACGGCCGCGCCACCGCGCCAAGCTGGTCCTGCACACACTTCATGATCTCGCCTTCGAGCTTAAGCGCGCCTTCAGCCGTGGCCGCCAGCGCCGGGTTCTTCAGCACCGCGAACGCCATCGCGACCTGGCCCTTGAGTGCGTCGGCAACACCGACCACCGCCACCTCGGCGACGTTCGGATGGCTGGAGATGCTTTCCGCGATCTCGCGCGTGCCCAGCCGGTGGCCGGCGACGTTGATGACGTCGTCGGTGCGGCCGAGGATGTAGAAGTAGCCATCCTCGTCGCGCACGCCCCAGTCGAAGGTGCTGTAGAGCAGCCGTCCCGGCACGCTCTTCCAGTAGGTCTCGACGAAGCGTGCGTCGTCGTTCCACACTGTCTGCATGAAGCCCGGCGGCAGCGGCCCTTCGATGACGACCACGCCTTTCTGGTTCGGTGCCGTCAATTCGTCGCCGCTGTTCTCGTCGACCAGCTTGACCTGGTAGCCGTACATCGGGATCCCCGGGCTGCCGAACTTGCTGGTCGCCGGCTCGACGCCGTTGGCGATGGTCAGGATCGGCCAGCCGCTCTCGGTCTGCCAGTAGTTGTCGATGATGGGCCGGCCCAGCGCGTCGGCAATCCAGCGCGCCGTTGGCTCGTCCAGCGGCTCGCCGGCCAGGAACAGCGCGCGCAGGCTCGACAAGTCATGCTTCTTCAGTGCCTGCGGGTCCTGCTTCTTCAGCACCCGCACCGCGGTCGGGGCGCTGAACATCGCGGTGACCTTGTACTTCTCGACCAGGCTCCACCAGACGGCGGCGTCGGGACGCGTTGGCAGGCCTTCGTACATGATGGTCGCCATGCCGGCGATCAG
>JAUYAJ010000159.1 GCA_030693565.1 Rubrivivax sp. | reverse complement strand
GCTGAGGGCGCCGCCGTAGCGGCCGAAGGGGGTGCGCACGGCGTCGCAGATGAAGGCTTGGTTCATGGGCAGTTCAGCGTTAGGCCTCGGGTAGAAACGGGGGGTGATCTCAGCGTGCGGTCGGGTCGTCGCGCGCCAAAGCGTGGGGCCGATGATCAGGCCGCCGCGGCCGCGATCGGCAAGCCTAGCAGGCGTTCAAGTTCGGCGTGTTCCAGGCCGTCGACGGTGTCGATCAGCTGCAGCCCGTCAGGTGTGCAGGCCAGCGTTGCCAGGTCGGAATAGATGCGCTTGACGCAGCCGATGCCGGTCAGCGGGTAGCTGCACTGCGCCACCACCTTGCTCTGGCCTTGTTTGGTCAGCAAGTCCATCATCACCCAGGTTTGCTTGGCGCCGGTGGCCAGGTCCATCGCGCCGCCGACGGCCGGAATGGCGCCGGGTTCGCCGGTGTCCCAGTTCGCCAGGTCACCGCGGGCCGAGACCTGGAAGGCGCCGAGCACGCAGATGTCGAGGTGGCCCCCGCGCATCATCGCGAAGCTGTCGGCGTGGTGGAAGAAGGCGCCGCCTGGCAGCAGCGTCACCGGCTGCTTGCCGGCGTTGATGAGGTCGTAGTCTTCGGCGCCCGGCACCGGCGCCGGGCCCATGCCGAGCAAGCCGTTCTCGCTGTGCAGAAAGATCTCGCGCGTCGGGTCGAGGTGGTTGGCCACCAGCGTGGGCAGGCCGATGCCCAGGTTGACGTAGGCGCCTTCGGGGATGTCGCGCGCCACGCGGCGGGCCATTTGTTCGCGGTTGAGTCGTTGCATTCGGGTCTTCCTCAGGCGGCAGCCTTGAAGCCGGCGGGGCCGGTGGCGCGGCGCGGCACCTGAACGATGCGCTGCACGTAGATGCCTGGGGTGATGACATGCTCGGGGTCGAGCGCGCCGAGCGCGACGACCTCGTGCACCGAGGCCACGGTGAGCGTGGCTGCGCTGGCCATGATGGGGCCGAAGTTGCGCGCCGTCTTGCGGTAGACCAGGTTGCCCCAGCGGTCGCCGGCTTCGGCCTTGATCAGTGCGACGTCGGCATGGATCGGGCTTTCCAGCACATGCCATTGGCCGGCGATCAGCCTGGTTTCCTTGCCGCGCGCCAGGTCGGTGCCATGGCCGGTGCGGGTGAAGAAGCCGCCGATGCCGGCGCCGGCGGCGCGAATGCGTTCGGCCAGGTTGCCTTGCGGCACCAGTTCGAGTTCGATCTTGCCGCTGCGGTACAGGCCGTCGAAGACCTGCGAGTCGGCCTGGCGCGGGAACGAGCAAATGATCTTGCGCACCCGCCCGGCCTGCAGCAAGGCGGCCAGCCCGGTCTCGCCGCTGCCGGCGTTGTTGTTGACGATGGTCAGGTCGCGCGCGCCTTGGGCGATCAAGGCCTCGATCAACTCGGACGGCTGTCCGGCGCCGCCGAAGCCGCCAATCATCACCGTGGCGCCGTCGGCCACATCAGCCAGCGCCGCCTCGGCACTGGCCACCACTTTGTCGATCATGTCTCACCCTCGCTATGGTGCGGGTTCTTTACACGAACACCGGTTCAGTCAAAGAACATTCTAAGACTCAAGTTGGCTGGAACAAGGTCGATATGCCGTCAGCAGCGTCTTCTCCTAGACGATTCAGGATTTAGCAGGAACCCCATGTCCAACCTGGTTGCCGTACACGAACTGAAGGTCGGCATGTTTGTCCACCTGGACCTGGGGTGGATGTCGCATCCATTCCCGCTGTCCAGCTTTCGCATCGCCACCGATGCGCAGATCGAAACCATACGCGGCCTTGGCCTGCGCGAGTTGCGCTGGGTGCCGGAGAAGAGCGAACTGACGGCAGTCGCCGCTGCCGCCGGTGCAGGGGCGGCGACGGGCGCGACCACCGAGCCAGAGGCAACTGCCGCCGCCGAAGAGAGCGCCGAGCAAAGCGCCAGCCGGCAGCGCGCCGAACTGCTGGCCGTGCAACACGCGGCGCTGCGGCTGTGCGAAGCGCAGTTCGCCGAAGCGACCCGGGCCTGGGTCGACACCCATGCCAAGGTGGCGGCGCGCCCGGTCGAGGCGCGCGCCGACACCGAAGCGATGACGGGCGCCTTGCTCGACAAACTGATGCTCGACGGCGAGGTCTGCGTGCGCTTGCTGGCTGGCGCCGCCGGCAACGGCGCTGCCGCCCACGCCGTCAATGTGGCCGTGATCGCCTTGCTGATGGGGCGCGCGCTCGGCCTGGCCGCCGACGAGATGCAAGACCTGGGCGTCGGTGCCTTGTTGCACGACGTCGGCAAGATCGACGTCACTGAGCGCCTGCGCCACGCCGAGGCCGGTTTCAACAGCAATGAAATGGCGGCTTATCGCGACCATGTGCAGTTCGGCGTCACCCAGGCCCGCCGCATGGGGCTGACGCCGGGCGCCCAGCTGGTGCTGGCCCAGCACCACGAGCATGCCGACGGCAGCGGCTTTCCGCTCAAGCTCGAACTCGATCGCATGAGCACTGCGGCGCGCATCGTCGCCATCGCCAACCGCTACGACAACCTGTGCAACCCGGCGCTGGCCGAACGCGCGCTGACGCCGCACGAAGCGCTGTCGACCTTGTTCGCCCAGCATCGCACGCGCTTCGACGGCACGCTGCTCAATGCCTTCATCCGCATGATGGGGGTCTACCCCGCCGGCTCGGTGGTGCAGCTGACCGACGACCGCTTCGCGATGGTGGTCAGCGTCAATTCGACACGGCCGCTCAAGCCGCGGGTGATGGTTCATGACGCCGACATGCCGGCTGCCCAAGCCTTGGTGATCAACCTCGAAGATCACGCCGACCTGGGCATTCGCCGCAGCCTCAGTCCGACCAAGCTGCCCGCCGAGGTGCACGACTACCTGAAACCGCGCCAGCGCGTGCACTACTTCTTCGACCTGCAAGCGCCCGCCGTCCAGGAGCTGGCCGCATGACGCCGCTGCTGACGAACGCCGTCACCGCCGTCACCGCGGCGTCGCAGGCCGACGCCGCCTGGGCGCTCTTGATCGACGCCTTGCCGCAGCCCACCTGGGTGGTCGAGCTGGGCACGCTGACCGTGGTGGCCGCCAACCCGGCCGCGACCACGTTGCTGGGCCTGGCGCCACGCGCGCTGCTCGGCCAGGCCGCCGCCGAGGTCTTGCAGACGCCCGAGGACCGCGCCTATTGGGCCGACGTGGCCGCGGGTACCACCGAGCCCCTGAGCTCGGACGCCACGCTGTGTACGGCCGACGGCCGCAACCTGCACGTGACGCGCAGCATTCGGCCGCTCTGCGGCGCCGACCGCGCGGCACCCAAACATTGCGCGGTCACCCTGGTGGACCGCAGCGCTGCACGCCGCGCCGAAGAAGGTCACGAAGACACCGTGGCCGAATTGCAGGCCACGCTGGAGGCCACGGCCGACGGCATCCTCGTCACCGACCTGGGTGGCCGCATCCGCGCCTTCAACCGCCGCTTTGCCCAGGTCTGGGGCCTGCCCGACGAGTTGCTGGCCACCGGCGATGAGCGCCGCGTGCACGAGTGGATGCGCAGCCATGTCAAGAACGGCGACGCCTTTGTTGCACGGCTGGAGGCGTTGGAGCATGCGACCCAGCTGTCGACCAGCGACCGCATCGAACTGATCTCGGGCCGGGTGCTCGAACGCATCACCCGGCCGCTGTGGCGGCGCGGCCGCCGTCAGGGCCGCGTGGTCTCCTTTCGCGACCTCACCGACAGCCTGAGTGCCGATCAGCGGATCGAGAAGCTGGCCAGCACCGACAGCCTGACCGGCTTGCCCAACCGAGCCCAGCTCGCCGAGCGCGTCGAAGCGGCCGGCTTGCGCTGGCGCCGCGACGGCCACGGCTTCGCGCTGCTGATCATCGACCTCGACCGCTTTCGCCAGGTCAACGACAGCCTGGGCCATGCCACCGGCGACCGCGTCTTGCTCGACGTGGCCCAGCGCATCCAGGGTTGCATGCGCCAGAACGACGTGCTGGCGCGCACCGGCGGCGACCACTTCGCGGTGCTCGTCCATGGCGCCAGCACCGCCGCGGCAGAAGCGACGGCGCGCCGCGTGCTCAACGTCGTTGCCCAGCCCTGCAGCGTCGAAGGCGCCCAGTTCACCCTGACCTGCAGCATCGGCGTGGCCTTGTGCCCCGACCACGGCCAGGGCATCGACGACTTGCGCCGCCATGCCGAAGCGGCGATGCGCGCCGTCAAGACCGACGGCCGCGGCAGCTACCGCGTCCACCACGCCCATGCCGAGGTCGATCTGCGCTCGCACATGAAGCTCGATCACGCGATGCGCCAGGCGCTGGTCAGCGGGCGCTTTCGCTTGCACTACCAGCCGCAGGTCGACCTCGCCAGCGGGCGGCTGGTCGGCGGCGAGGCGCTGATCCGCTGGCGTGACCCCGAGCTCGGCGACGTCTCGCCGGGCCAGTTCATTCCGGTGGCCGAGGACAGCGGCTTCATCGTCGCCATCGGCGACTGGGTGTTGTCGCAGGCGGTGCGCCAGGCCACGCTGTGGCACGAGCGCGGCACGCCGGTGCCGATCGCCGTCAACGTCTCGGCGCTGCAGTTCCAGCAAACCCAGTTCGTCGAGCGCGTGGCCAGCGTGCTGGCCGTCAGCGGCCTGCCGCCGAATCTGCTGGAACTGGAGCTGACCGAGTCGATCCTGGTGCGCGACGCCGACGAGGCCTTGCACCGCCTGCACGCGCTGTCGCGCCTGGGCGTGCGGCTGGCCATCGACGACTTCGGCAC